>DASXJM010000583.1:0-4644 GCA_036497405.1 Streptosporangiaceae bacterium
CGGTGTAGGAGGTGCCCTCGATCGGGGTGTTCTCGGCCACCGCCTGCTTGGAGATGCCGGGGGTGACGTAGAGGCCGAACTTCAGGCCCAGCTTGTGCACGTAGTCGGCCACGGCCTGGATGCCGTTCTCGCTGCCGGTGCTGGTCGATTGGCTGGGGAACTTGCTGGTGTCGATGGCCCAGCGGCCGTACTGGTCGACGGCCGGGCCCTGGCTGCCCGGGCAGACGTACCAGAAGTCGTCCACGTTCACGTACTGATAGCCCACGCTGGCCAGGCCGCTGGACTTCATGGCCCGGGCCTGGGCCTCGATCTTGGCCGCGGTCGGATCGGAGCGGATGAAGCTCCAGCTGCTCCAGCCCAGGGCCGGGGTCTGCCCGACCCCGTTGTCCTCGGCGTGGGCCGGGGTGGCGGCCGACGTGGCCGCGACCACCGCCAGCGGCACCGCCACGAGCCCGGCCACGATCGCGCGGATGAGTCTCCTCATCGGTCCTCCTCGACCCCATCTGCCCCGCTTCCTTTCCTACGTCGATCGACAAAATCCGTCAACGAAACTCAGAGAAGATGGGAAACAAACATCAGCGGCCGACGGCCAGGCTGAGCTCAGCCGTAGTCACCGCCCGACGGGACGGCCTGTGCTATAGCAATGTCCTGGGCGGGCCGACGGAGGCTGGGCGATGAGTTCAGAGAGCGGACGCGAAGACCCCGAGAGACGGGCAACCGGGACCCGGGGCGGTGACGGACGGGTGGCCGCGGGCCGGGTCCGGGAGGTGCGCGGCCGGGCCGGGCTGTCCCGGGAACAACTCGCGGCTCGGCTCGGGGTGGTGGTCGCCACTGTCGGTCGGTGGGAGAACGGGCTCTCCGGCATGTCGGCCGTGGTTCGGCAACGGTTCACAGGACTGCTGGCCGAGCTGGAAGGCGAGGGGGCGGCCACGTCGGGCGCCACCCGGCCGGCGCCCGATCCCAGCGGCACCGGGCTCGGGCCGAGCGAGCGGGCCACCCTGCGCGACCTGTCCGTGTTCGCCGGGCCGTTCACCCTGGCCGACGCGGCCGCCGTCACCGTACAGTCGGCCGACCAGCTGATCCACACCATGAACCAGTTGGTCAGCTCCTCCTGGCTGGTGGTTGGGCCCGACCATGATGAGCCTGCCTACTGCCTGCCGGGCCCACGGCGCGAGGACGCGGCCGGATGGCTGGCCGCGTCCGGCGGTTCCGCCGTGGCCCGCACTCGGCACGGCATCCACTTCGCCACGCTGGCCCAGACCAGTGAGCCTGCCCTGGCCGGCCCGGACCGGGCCAGGTGGATCACCCGGCTGGATCGGGCCACGGCCGACCTGGAAGCCGCGCTGACCTGGGCCCGGGACACCGGCGAGGTCTCCATCGGTCTGCGGATGAGCGCCGCGCTGGGCCGGTGGTGGCTGATCACGAGACGGCTGGCCGAGGGTCGGCGCTGGCTGGCCACGTTTACGACCGCGGCCGTCCCGCGCAGCGACATGGACATGGCCCGGGCCTGGTCGGCGGCGGCCCTGCTGGCCAGTGACAGTGGCGATTATCGGCCCGCGATCGAGCAGGCGGCCCGGGCCCAGCGGGTGTTCGACGCGCTCGGCGACCGGGCGGCCGCGGCCCGGGCCGCCACGGTGATCGGGGCTGCCCACCGCTACCTGGGCGAACACGACGCGGCCGGGCTGCGGGACGGCCTGGCGGCGGCCGGGCCACCAGCGACCTGATCTCGCCGATTCGCGGCGGTGAAAACTGAATCGCCGGTCGCGAGCCCGGTCGCGTATTCTCTGGTGCGTGACCAGTTCGCGTTCGTTCATGTGGTGGGCCGCCTAGGGCGGCTGCTGGGTCACGTTCTTCTGCTGGCTGCCTCGGTCGAGGCGGCCTTTATTTTTTTGCGCCGGGCTCGGCCGGGGCTGAGGGTAATGAGGAGCCGAGGATGGCACGGAGTTTGTCGCTGGTGGTACCGAGCGGGCATCTGACGTTGGGGAATCTGCTGGGGGCGATTCAGCATTGGGTGGCGGACCAGCGCGGGCGTGACTCGCTGTACGGGGTGGCTGATCTGCACGCGCTGACCACGGAGCATGATCCGGGGTCGGTGCGGGAGATCACCCGGGAGCAGTTGGCGCTGCTGGTGGCGGCGGGGCTGGATCCGGGGCGGTGCACGATCTTTGTGCAGGGGCACGTGGCCGGGCACAGCCAGTTGACGTGGCTGCTGGAGGCGGTGGCTTACGACGGTGAGCTGCGGCGGATGATCCAGTACAAGGAGAAGTCAGCACTGACAGCGTCGGTGCGGGCGGCGCTGCTGACCTACCCGGTGCTGATGGCGGCCGACATCCTGCTCTACGGGGTGGCCGACGTGCCGGTCGGTGAGGATCAGCGGCAGCACCTGGAGCTGGCCCGGGATCTGTCCGTCCGGTTCAATCAGCGATACGGGGAGACGTTCGTGGTGCCGCGGGCGGTCACCCCGCCGGTCG
This sequence comes from Streptosporangiaceae bacterium, assembly GCA_036497405.1. GTDB lineage: Bacteria > Actinomycetota > Actinomycetes > Streptosporangiales > Streptosporangiaceae > Bog-532. The sequence continues at coordinate 2,472 of DASXJM010000583.1, forward strand.
GGGCGCGGGTCATGGACCTGCAGGACCCGAGCCGGAAGATGAGCAAGTCGGCGGCCCCGAACGCGCCCGGGACCGTCCGGCTACTGGATCCGCCCGGGACCGTCCGCAAAAAGGTCGCCCGCGCGGTGACCGACAGCGGCCGCGAAGTGACCTTCGATATCAATGAAAAGCCAGGCGTGGCCAACCTGCTCACGATCCTGGCCGCCTGTACCGGGACCACCCCCGAGCGGGCCGCGGCCGGACTGGGCAGCTACCGCGATCTCAAGGAGGCGGTAGCCGAGGCGATCGTCACCGTGCTGACCCCGCTGCAGGAGCGGTACGCCGACCTGAGCGCGGATCCGGCCGCGCTGACCGCGATGGCGCGGGAGGGGGCGGCCCGGGCCCGGGAGCTGGCCGCGCCCTACCTGGACCGGGCTCAGCAGGCCATCGGGCTGCTCGCCCCGTGACCGTGGCCGAAGCGACGGTCCGGCGGGCCGGAGTCGAGGATCTGGGCGCGCTCACCGAACTGCGTCGCGCGTCAGCCCGGGAGCAGGAGGGCGAGCGCCCGGACCCGGGCTTCGGGGCGGGGTTCGCGGCCTGGTTCGAGCGGGAGCAGGCGCACCGGATCTTCTGGCTGGCCGAGATCGGTGGCCGCCCGGTCGGGTCCATGAACCTGATGGTCTTCGAACGGATGCCGAGACCCGGGCGGCCGCCGGGCCGGTGGGGTTACCTCGGCAACGCCTTCGTGCTCGAAGCTCACCGCAACCAGGGCGTGGGACGGCAACTCCTTGACGCGATCCTCGGTCACGCCACGGCGCGGGGCTTGGTCCGGGTGGTCCTCAGCCCGTCCGAGCGCTCGATCCCGCTCTACCGGCGGGCCGGCTTCCGCGCCGCCGACGAGCTGCTGGTCTGGACGCCGACGCCGACGCCGACCTAGCCGGCCGCGGAGGCGGCGGAGGCGGCGGTGGGGAGGTCGACGGTGAGGCGGGCCCAGGCCAGTTCGGCCGCGGCGGCCAGGCAGCCGTCCACCACGGCTTCGGTGCCGATCGCGCTGACCCGCACGTCGGGCAGGACCGGGGCCATGGGCCCAAGCTCGGCGATGACGGCGTCGGCGAAACCGGGGGCCTGGCCGATGCCGCCGCCCAGCACGATCAGCTCGGGGTCGATGACGCTGATCACCGTGCACAGCATGCGCGCCACCAGCTGGGCTTCGTCGGCGACCACACCGGTGGCCCGGTCGTCGCCCCGGGCCGCGGCCTGGAACACCGAACGGGCCGAGACCTGGCCGCGCAGGCCGGCCCGGCGGGCCGACCGCACCACCGCGGCCGCGGACGATGCGCCCTCCAGCGCGCCTCGCCAGCCCGCCGCCGACGAGCTGGCGCCGGACTCAGGCTCGGTGCCGTGGCCGCCGGTCATGGGCACGTAGGCGATCTCCCCGGCCACCCCGTGCGCGCCGCGGACCAGCTGGCCCCCGACGACCAGGCCCATGCCGATGCCGGTGCCGACCGAGACGAACGCGAAGCTGCCGACCTCGCGGCCGTGACCGTCGGCCTGCTCGGCCAGGGCGGCGGCGTTGATGTCGTTTTCGATGATCAAGGCGGCGCCGAACTCTTCCCGGAGCCAGGTCATGATCTCGGGGCGTTCCCAGCCCGGCGGGCGGCCGGTCAGCGCCATGGCGTCGCGGTTGCGGTCGTAGACACCGGGGCTGCCGAGCACGGTCTGGGTGACGGCCGCGCGGTCCACCCCGGCCTCGGCGCACAACTCGTCGGCCAGCCGGATCAGCTCGCCGATGCGGCCCCGGACGCTGGACGCGTGCAGCCGGGCGGCGCCACGGGCGCGTATCGTGCCGGCCAGATCGGCGACCCCGGCCCGCAGGTACTGCGCGCCCACGTCCAGGCCGAGGACGAAGCCGGCCTCCGGATGGACCTCGTACAGCTGGGCCGACCGGCCGGGACGCCCGGTCTGCTGACCCGCGACCCGGATCAGGCCGGCCCGTTCCACGGCGGCCAGGGCCAGGGACACGGTCGGCTTGGACAGGCCCGACAACCGGGCCAGGTCGGCCCGGGAACACTGGCCCAGCCGGCGGATATGCCCCAGGAGCAACTGCTCGTTCAACGCCCTGATCAAAGGGGGGCGCGCTGCCGCCATCCCGCCCACCGATCCGGATCCGCCTGCCGGCCGTCCCGTCACCGTT
>DASXJM010000584.1:0-8280 GCA_036497405.1 Streptosporangiaceae bacterium
TGGCTTCGTCGATCTGGAGAAGTGCTGGACCGGTGTTTCCGATCGGAAAGAACAACTCAGGATCCACGTCACGGCAGGCGGCGTTATGGCGCCAGTCCATGAGGTCACTCCTTCGTGGCAAGTCGGCCGCACGGAGGACCGCTAGGTCGCGTGCACCCGCCTATCAGAGCTTGTGAATGATTTCACTAGCTACGCTGTATATCGGGAAAATGCGGTTTCTCCCCATATTATTTCGGTGCCTGCCGGCAACCGGCCCGGAGCTACTTCACAGCCCAAGCGCGCTTGGAGGCCGGGAAACCTGCTTCTCGCTGATGGGACACGTGAAGTGGGCTTCCGCCCGGCAACGTTTAAAGCTTCTCAACTGTGCCGCCGCCAACGCAAGAGGGCGCAACAGTGATCTTCGTCATTTTGAATGTGACCTAAATCACAATTGACCGGGCCCGGAATTCAAATAGGACCAAGGTCCCGTAATCACGCGATGACGCGGAGCGCACCGGGCACTGAACGAAATGTAACTGACTCCGCATCGCCTACATAATCGCCGTCCACCTGCAACGCCACCGGCTTACGGGACCGGACCATGATTTCCGCTTGATCATGCAGGCTGACCACGTACTTTCCGGTCAGCGGGCGTCCGCTGCGGCGGGCCATCTGCCGCATGGCGTTCAGTGTGGAAATGGTACGCAATCGCCGGAGCATGAATGCATCCAGGCCGGTGTCGAAGCTCGCGGCCGGGGTCGGGCTTATCGGCCGCTGCCCCGCGTACGACCACGGGGTGGTGTTGGAAATGATGGCCAGCCCCACCGGGTCGATCTCGGTCCCGTCCGCGGCCACCACGGTCAATTCCGGATGCCGCCGATCGGTCTCCCGGTAGTACTGCCGCAATGCGGTCCGCATGTACAGGCCGGTGGACGCGGGCCGGCCCTGGGCCCGCTGCTCCTCGACCCCGCGCACCACCTCGGCGTCCCAGCCCAGGCCCGCGTTGAACGTGAAGTACCGGTCGCCGGCCAGGCCCAGCCCGATCGTCCGGGTCGTCCCGGCCCCCAGCCGGGCCGCGATCACCTGCACGGCCGCCACCGGGTCGGCGGGCACCCCGAGGTCGCGGGTGAAGACGTTGGCGTTGCCGCCCGGCAGCGCTCCGATGGCGGGCAGTTGCCCGGCCAGTTCGGGGCCAGGGCCGGCCGGGGCCTGCCCAGCCGCCGGGTCGGCCGGGGCCTGGCCGGCCGGGGCCTGGCCGACGGGGGCCTGGCCGGCCCGGATCCCGGCCTTGTCCATCAGCCCGTTGACGACCTCGTTGATGGTCCCGTCCCCACTCAGCACGAGCAGGGCCCCCCAGCCCTCCTCGGCCGCACGCACGGCGATGTCGCGGGCGTCGCCGCGATGGCGGGTTTCCACCACCTCGATCTCGGCCTGGGTGGCCAGCGTGCTCACGATGGTGTCCAGGACCGGCTTGGTGGTCGTGGTCGCCCGGGGATTGACGATCAGCAGCGCGCGCACGCGCATAGGCTAGTCCTGGGCAGAAAGGTGCGATACATGCGACCACGTCCGTGGACGTTGCTGCTGGCCGCGGCGGCGCAGGCGCTGGAGGCCGTCGGGGTGCTGGTGGCCGCCGTGGTGAGCGCGGCCGACACAGCGTCCGGGCACTCCTACCAGCGTTCCAGCGGCATCGCCCTGACCGTCCTGGCCTTCGTGGCCGCCATCGCGGTCGCGTTCGTGGTCCCCGGCCTGCTGCGGGTCCGGCTCTGGAGCCGGACCCCGGCCCTGTTCACCCAGCTCTTCGTCGGCACCACCGGCGTCTACCTGCTGGACGGCCACCACCTGAACCTGGGCCTGCCCGCCATCGTGGTCGCCATCGCCGGCTTCGCGGGCATCTGCGCCCCGCCCAGCTGGCGGGCCCTCAGCCGCCTGGGCCTGCAGGAGCGCGAGGAACTGGCCACCGAAGCCCAGGCCGCCACCGACGAGCCCGCCCAGCCCCGCCCGGCCCGGCCCAAAGCCGCCGGTGAGCCCAGGGCCGCCAAGAAGCCCCCATCGGCCGCCAAGGCCCGCCCCACCGGCTCCTCATCTCGCAAGAAAGCCTCCTCGCGCCGCCGCTGAAGACCGCCCAGCCAGCCGCGCCTCGGCCCTTGCTCCGGGCATCCTCTCCCTGCCGCCAGCCCAGCTCTCCGAACCACTGAAGGCAGCCCGAGGCCCCGGGACCGCGGCTTACTCGTCGTTGGTGAGGCCGTCGCGGAGCTGGGTGAGGGTGCGGGCCAGCAGGCGGGACACGTGCATCTGGGAGATGCCGAGCTCGGCCGCGATCTGGGACTGCGTCAAGTTACCGAAGAACCTCAGCAGGAGGATCTTCTTCTCGCGCGGAGGCAGCCGTTCCAGCAGGGGCTTCAAAGACTCCCGGTACTCGACACCTTCCAGAGCTTCGTCGACGATGCCGAGCGAGTCGGCCACCGCCGGGGCGTCCTCGTCGCCGGAGTCCGGGGCGTCCAGGGACACCGTGGAGTAGGCGTTGGCCGACTCCAGGCCCTCCAGGACCTCTTCTTCCGACATCTGCAGGTGGGCGGCCAGCTCGCTGACGGTCGGGGCCCGGCCCTCGCGCTGGGCCAGCTCGCCGATGGCCTTGGTCAGCGAGAGCTTGAGCTCCTGCAGCCGGCGCGGCACGCGGACGGCCCAGCCCTTGTCGCGGAAGTGCCGCTTGATCTCGCCGACGATGGTCGGGGTGGCGTAGGTGGAGAACTCGACGCCCCGCTCCAGGTCGAACCGGTCGATCGACTTGATCAGGCCGATGGTGGCCACCTGGGTCAGGTCGTCCAGCCACTCGCCGCGGTTGCGGAACCGGCGGGCCAGGTACTCGACCAGGGGCAGGTGCAGCTCGACCAGCTGGCCGCGGATCCGCTCCCGCTCGGGCGAGCCAGCGGGCAGCGTGGTGAGCCGCTCGAACAGCTCACGGGCCCGGGCCCGGTCGGGGACGGAGTGCTCGTTGCGCGTGGACGAGGTGGTCTTCTCCCGCGCCTCCTGGTGTTCCTCACCCCGGCGCGCGTCGTATTCGTCGGTCACCTGGACGTCGTTACCAGGGACACGAACCTCGAAGTCCGCCATCAGGACCCCGACGTATCGCGGTGCTTGCGCAGCACGATGGCCACGCGGTCGTCCGGTTCAAGTTTGGCGTCGACGTCACCGGCCAGCGCCGACAGCACGGTCCAGGCGAAGGTGTCCCGGGCCGGCGTGCGTGGCTGCGCCGCCACCACCGACACCGTGATCGTCATCGAGTCCGCGCCCAGGTCGAAGTCGCATTCCAGGTTGGTCCCGGGAATGGCCTGGCTGAGCAGCATGGCGCAGGCCTCGTCGACCGCGATGCGCAGGTCCTCGATCTCGTCCAGGGTGAAGTCGAGTCGTGCCGCCAGGCCGGCGGTGGCCGTGCGGAGCACGGACAGGTAGGCGCCCTCGGCGGGCATGCACACCCGCACCCGGTCGCGAGCCTCGCGGTCGGCTGCCACCGCGCCCGGGCCGGGCCTGACGCCCTGCTCAGCGGCCTGCCTCGCTGCGGTCTCTTCGGTCACGTCTCTCCTTCAGGCCGGTGGCCCCGGCCGTTGGCTGCATGCAACCTACCGTCTCGGTCCGGGATTTTCCGGGTTGCCGCGCGGTGGCGGTCACATGATCTCACGCAGTGGGGGAGGGCGACGCTGCCCAAACGTAGCGATCAGCTTTACGTTGAAAATACCGCGCGATCGGCACCCCGGAAATAGCACGAGGGGCCGCGACAAACGTCGCGGCCCCTCCTACGGTGCGTCAGCGATGTGACTGCCGGGCGGTCAGCCCTGCTTGGTCTCCCAGAAGATCTTGTTGATCTCGTCGATCTTGGCCAGCAGCTGGTCGGCCGTGGACGGGTCGGAGCTGGACTTGGTGCCGCCACCCCCACCGGCCAGCTTGGTGGCCTCGTTGAACAGCTGGTGGAGGTTTGGGTACTTCTCAAAGTGCGGCGGCTTGAAGTAGTCGGTCCAGAGCACCCACAGGTGGTGCTTGACCAGCTCGGAACGCTGCTCCTTGATGATCAGCGCCCGGGTGCGGAACTCCGGGTCGGAGTTCTGCGCGTACTTCTCGTCGATCGCCTTGATGGACTCGGCCTCGATCCGGGCCTGAGCGGGGTCGTAGACGCCGCAGGGCAGGTCACAGTGCGCGTAAGCGACGGCCTTGGGCTCGAGCAGGCGGGTGAGCAGCCTCATCGATCCACCTTCCGTAGTGTTTGATCACTGGTATTCCAGGGACGACACTACCCCGCGCGCCTCAGCCAAACGGGAGGGCCTCCATGCCTGCGCCAATCCGGCGCGTCGCCGTGGTCGAGCACTCGATGGAGCCGGTGCTGTGGCCGGGGGACTGGCTGCTGGTCCGCCGGACCCGCCGGATCCGGCCCGGCCAGATCGTGCTGGCCCGGCATCCGGGCCGGCCCACGCTGCTGATCGTCAAGCGGGCCGCGCGGCGCCAGGACGGCGGCTGGTGGCTGGAGTCAGCCAACCCGGCGGCGGGCGCGGTGGACAGCGCCCGGTTCGGGGTGGTGCCCGCCGAGCTGATCGAGGGCCGCGTGCTGCTGCGCTACTGGCCGCTCCGCCGCCCCCGCGCCTGAGACCCCAGGGCCTGCCCCCGTACACAGCGGAGACCCCGCCCTGGCGAACCAGGACGGGGTCTCCGGTGATCAGAACGCGGTCGGAACCAGACTCAGCCCTCGAGCCGCGGCTCGGGAGCCTCGCCCGCCTGCCGGTTGACCAGCTCCAGCATTTCCTCCCGCGGAAGCCGGGTGGCCATGGCCCAGTAGTAGATGACCAGGCTGAACGCGGCCAGCACCACGATGTCCCACCAGAACGGGATGTTCATGGTGATGGTCGGCGGCTGCGGGTGCTTGTCGCTGGACGCGGCCCCGCTGAACTGGCCCTGCCAGGAGATGATGCCCAGGCCGATCAGCCAGGCCGGCAGCCAGATGGCCGACTTGAACTGCAGCGGCGGCCGCAGCTTGTCGAAGGCCATCAGGAGGCCGATGATCACGTAGCCGATGATCAGGACGATGCCGAGCTTCCACACGACCTCGAAGCCTGACCAGTAGATCAGCAGGTTGCCGACGATGAACGCGAACGGGCACAGGATGCTCGCGGCCGGCAGCCGGTAGGGGCGCTCGGCTTCGGGCACCTGACGGCGGAACGCGCCCAGCGACAGCGGCGCACCCGAGTACATCAGCACCGAGGCGCCGGTGATGAGACCGACCAGCGAGTGCCAGCTCGGGAAGGGCAGCAGGAAGAACAGCCCGACGATGAAGGCCAGGATCAGGCCGACCCACGGGATGCCCCGCTTGTCGGTCTTGGTGACGAAGGGCGGGAAGTACCGGTTGCGGCCCAGGCCGTAGCTGACCCGCGAGGTACCGGTGGTGTAGATCAGGCCGGTGCCGAACGGGGAGATGAAGGCGTCGATCCGGAGGATGAACGCCAGCCAGGCCAGGCCGACGATGCCGGCCAGACCCGCGAACGGCCCGGAGATGATGTCGCTGTTGGTGATGCCGGCGAAGCCGTGCTTGAGCAGGCTCGGCGGCATGGCACCGATGAACGCCAGCTGCAGCAGGCAGTAGATGATGATGCCGACGGTGACGGCGAGGATGATGGCCCGCGGCAGGTTGCGCTGCGGGTCCTTGATCTCACCGGCGAGCTGGTCAGCCTGCTCGAAGCCCGAGTAGGCGAACACGATGCCGGCCGAGGGTAGCGCCTGGAACAAGGCGTGCGCTCCGCCCGGCATGAAGCCCTGGCCGCCCGCGGTGAAGTTGCCACCGTGGAACTTGAACAGCAGGACGATGATCGCCAGCAACGGGATGGCGATCTTCCACCAGGTCAGCGCGCTGTTGACCGCCGAGAACACCCGCATGGCCAGGAAGTTGATCGCCACGAAGGAGGCCATCAGGATGATGGTCATCACGAAGCCGACGCCGGTCACGTTGCTGGTGTTGGAGTCGTAGATGGCCGGCCAGAAGTGCGACAGGTACTCCATGACCGCGAAGCACTCGATCGGCGCGATCGTCACGGCCTGCAGATAGGAGAAGAACCCGAACCCGACGCCGGCCGTGCTGCCGAACGCGAAGTGCGGGAACCGGCCGGTGCCGCCGGCCACCGGGTACATGGCGCCCAGTTCGGCGTGCACCAGGGCCAGAACCATGACCACGACGCCGGCGATGATCCAGTCCAGGATGGCGGCGCCGCCCACCGCCTGAGCGGCGTAGAGCGATCCGAACAGCCATCCGGAGCCGATGATCGAAGTTTCGGACGCCCACGCGGCGCCGATGAAGCCCATCTCACGTTTCAGCCCGGTATCAACTGGGCTGACCGTCGTGGTGGCGGCCTCCACATTACTTGCCATACTCGATCCCTTTTCCGATCATGCCCCGTAGGGCGGTGGTCACCCGCGTGTCGGATCGCGTTGTGCAGGTGAGCGCTGCGTATGCGTTGAGTGAGGCCATCGTAGAGATGCGGCATTGCCGTGAGAAGTGGCCGTTAGGCGTCGTTTCGGTAACGCGCATCACTATTAAGTGCCCCCCGCCAACGCTCCGTGATACCTGACTCGGCCTCCACCTCGTAACGATTGCCTGTAAGGGGAATACCCACTGCTGATTACAGACCGATGACTGCGGCATTTCAAGAATGTCGCAACCCCCGGGACCTATGGGATCAACGGGATACAGCCCGGGCCTGCCTAGTTTCGGTCAGGCCGGGTCGCGGCGGCGGGCCCGGAATGCAGTCACGTTGGCCCGGTTCAGGCAGCGCTCCCCGCAGTAGCGGCGGGTCCGGTTGGCGCTGGTGTCGATGAACACGCCCTGGCACGGCGCGGCCTGGCAGATCCCGAACCGCTCGGCTCCCAGTTCGGTGATGCGCACGGCCAGGCCCATGGCCGCCCCGGCCGCGTACTGGTCGGCCACCGAGCCGCTCTCGGTGAAGTGGACGTGCCAGTGCTGCTCGTCGTGACCGGACAGCTGGGGGTGGACCGGGTGCCGGATCAGCAGCGAGTTCAGCCGCTCGGCGGCCTCACCGTGGCGGCCAGCCGCACAGGCCGCGAAGATGGCCCGGAACTCGGCCCGCAGCCCGCGCAGGGCCTCCAGGTCGGTGCGGCGGGCGCCGGTGCTCAGGTGCTCGCGGTCGGCGACCAGGGCGCGCAGGCCCTCCATGGTGGTCAGCCGGTCGCTGCCGTCCTCGTGGTGGGAGGCCGTATTGGCCAGCCGGACGGCTAGTTCCGCGTATGTGGTCAGGTCCACATCCGCTCCCTGGCTGCGGGAGATGCCACTCTTACCGAAAGCTACGTAAGGGGTTTCCCCGCAACTTGCGGATTACACCCTCGCCGTCCCGGAACCAGGCCCCTTTCCGGGACCTGTGGCACAATGGCTGGACGGGTGACCCCCGGACGATCCGACCAAGGCCGCGCGGCGCTGGCCATCTTGACCGCCCGCAGCTGGCCCACGACCGGAAATCCTTCTTTGGACCTGCCTAGGGGTTAGCTATGCCCGAGTTTTCCTATGATTCCGACCCGGTTTTCCAGATGCACCGGGGCGGCAAGATCGAGATCACCGCGTCGGTCCCCGTCACCGGCCCCGACGACCTTTCCATGGCCTACACGCCCGGCGTGGCCCGGGTCTGCACGGCCATCGCCGACCAGCCCGACCTGGCCCGGACCTACACCTGGGTGGCCAACACCGTGGCCGTGGTCTCCGACGGCACCGCCGTGCTCGGCCTGGGCGACATCGGCCCGGCCGGGGCCATGCCGGTCATGGAGGGCAAGGCCTTGCTGTTCAAGAACTTCGGCGGCGTCGATGCCGTGCCGATCTGCCTGGCCTGCACCGACGTGGACGAGCTGGTCGAGACCGTGGCCCGGCTGGCCCCGAGTTTCGGCGGCATCAACCTGGAGGACATCTCGGCCCCCCGCTGCTTCGAGGTCGAGGACCGGCTGCGCGAGCAGCTGGACATCCCGGTGTTCCACGATGACCAGCACGGCACCGCGATCGTGACCCTGGCCGCGCTGCGCAACGCGGCCCGGCTGACCGGCCGGGACCTGGGCCAGCTGCGGGCCGTGGTCGCGGGCGCGGGCGCGTCCGGGGTGGCGGTGGCCAGGATCCTGCTCCGCGCGGGCATCGGCGACGTCGCCGTGTCCGACAGCAAGGGCCTGGTCTACCAGGGCCGGGACGGCCTGAACCCGGTCAAGGCCGAGCTGGCCGAGATCACCAACCGGGCCGGCCTGACCGGCTCGACCGAGGCCGCGCTGCGCGGCGCC
>DASXJM010000585.1:0-15551 GCA_036497405.1 Streptosporangiaceae bacterium
GCCGTACCAGACGTGCGGGATGTAGGCCGGGGTGGTGATGTCGAAGTAGATGCGGCCGCCGATGATCCCGGCGGGCACGCTCCACATGGCGACGTCGTACATCAGCTCCGGGTCGCCGCCCGCGCGGACCCAGCGCCGCCGGGTGATGTAGATGGCGGCGGCGATGCCGACCAGATACATGACCGCGTAGAAGTGGATGAACAACGGCCCGATGTGGAATCCGCTGATCGGCGGGCTGGGGATATGGGCCGCCGCCGCGCTGACCAATGGGGCTGTCCCCTGCGTCGCCATGCGCCCCAGGCTAGTGCACCCCGATCCGGGCGGCGGGCCGCTGATGGCTCGCTTCGGTCACGGTAACCTCTGCGTTCCCTGTCCCGGGTGCGATCCCCGCTGCTGGTGCACCAGGACGTCCTGCGGGCGGTGCAGGACCAGGTAGTCCCCGCGGCCGAACACCACCTGGTAACCGTCCTGCTTCAGGCGGGCGACCTGGGCCCGTTGCCCGGCCAGCGAGGTGAACGGGAACGTCCAGTGGGTCTGGGCCACGATCCACGGCGCGGAGGCGGACGCCGCGGCCGGCCCCCACAGCAGCACGGTGTCCCGCCCGGACAGCTGCGGCCCGAGCAGCTGCGGCGCGTCCACCGTCACCCCGGCCGGCACGTGCGCGTCGGCCGCCGCCGCGTCGGTCTCCTGGCCGGTTCCGCGGTAGAACCCCGGTGTGAGCACGCTGACCAGCGCGAACCGCGGCACTACCACCACCGCTGCGGCACACAACGCCACGGCCACCCCGATCGCGGCCCGCCGCTTCTTGCTGTTATCAGCCCCTCGACGAAGCCGGTGCGGTCGGCGCGCTCGACACGGCCAGCGGTGCGCCCGTCGCGCCCAGGCGGTGAGCCGGGCTCCGCCGTCGACGGCCGCGACGACCAGCACCAGCTCGATGAAGGCGTTGTACTGGTAGGCGGTCCCCCACCAGTTGGGGGCCGAGGAAGCCAGCATCCGCTCGGCCAGCAGCGGCAGCGCGGCCAGCGTGACCGGTGACAGCAGCGGCAGGAACAGCAGCGCCCCGGCCAGCCAGGCCACAGTGGTGACCTTTTCGGCCGGGCTGACCGCCAGCCGGGCCACGGCCAGCGGGTCGCGCAGCGCGTGCGCGGCGGCCTGGGTCATGTCCGGGCCCAGCGACCAGTAGGCCCAGTAGTAGGTGGCCCGCCCCCCGAACACGGGCCGCAGGACCAGGGTGGCCAGCAGCATGGCCGCCAGGCCGCCCGCGATTAAACCGGAGGCCAGCAGCAGGCGATTCCGGCGGTGGTGCGGGCGGGACCCATCCAGCGGGTGCCCCGGCGCCCAGGCCGCGAACTGGCCCGGCCGGGCGGCCAGCAGGAACAGCCCGAACCCGGCCAGCAGCAGCCCCATGTCCTCTTTGACCAGCAGCAGCCCGGCCGCCGCCCCCAGCGCGACCTGGATCCGGCCGGCCGCCAGCCGCTCGAAGAACAGCGCGGTCAGCGCGGGCACGAACGCCACTTCGTGGAAACCGGCCGCGACCGCCTCGGCCACCGGCCAGCTCAGCACGTAGGCCACCGACACCAGGCAGGCGCCGGCCGGACTCCCGGTGACCCGCCGGGTAAACGCCCAGAGCGGCGGCACGGCCAGCGCGAACAGCGCGCCCTGAGCCACGATCAGGTCCTGCGGGCCGTGGTGGATCCAGTACAGCGGGGCCAGCAGGATGAGGATCGGTGACCAGTGGTCGCCGAGCACGGAGAAGCCGGGCCCGAACCCGTCCTGGACCCCCTTGACCGGGGCCACCCCGGCGTGGAAGTGCGCGTAGGACTGGACCGCCTGGTCGAAGATGACCAGGTCGTAGGTGCCGATGCGGAACGTCGAGTACTGCACCAGGCCGTAGGTGATGTAGATGGCCGCGGCGGCCGCGGTCAGCATGATCACGGCGAGCGCACGACACGTTACGGAGCGTCGACTCATCGCCGGACATCGTACAGTCCGGCAAGGTCAGCTAAGTTATGGCGTGTGTCGCAGCGAAGTGAGCACATCGGCCTGCACCTGAACGCGTACCTCTGTGCGCACAGCACGCCCCCGGACCAGATCCTGCGGGAGCTTGCGCACGAGACCGCGGAGTGGTTCCCGAACGAGCGATCACTGGCCATCGCGCCCGAGCAGGGCCAGTTCATGACCATGATCGCCCAGCTCACGGGGGCCCGCCGCGGCCTGGAGATCGGCACGTTCACCGGTTATTCGTCCATCTGCCTGGCCCGCGGCCTGCCCGCCGACGGCCAGCTGCTGTGCTGCGACATCAGTGAGGAATGGACGTCGGTGGCCCGCAAGTACTGGGACCGGGCCGGCCTGACCCACAAGATCGATCTGCGCATCGGCCCGGCGCTGGACACGGTGCGGGCCCTGCCGCCCGAGCCGCAGTTCGACATCGTGTTCATCGACGCGCCCGGCTACCTGGCCTACTGGAACGAGGTGGTGCCCCGGGTCCGCCCGGGCGGCGCCATCCTGGTCGACAACACGTTCTCGCACGGCCGGGTCATCGACGCCGGCAACGAGAGCGAACTGGTGCAGGCGGTCCGGGACTTCAACGACCACGCCGCCGCCGACGACCGCGTCGACATCGTCATGCTCCCCCTCGGCGACGGCCTGACCCTGGCCCGGAAGAAGTGATCCGGGCCGCCCAGCCGGACGACGTGCCGGACATCTACCGGCTGATCCGGGCCCTGGCCGAGTACGAGCGGTCGCTGCCCAGCGTCACCGGCACCGAGGACGACCTGCGGCAGGCGCTGTTCGGGGCTCAGCCCGCGGTGTTCGCGCACGTGGCCACCCACGATGGCCGGGTGGTGGGGTTCGCGTTGTGGTTCCTCAACTACTCGACCTGGACCGGCCAGCACGGGATCCACCTGGAAGATCTCTTTGTCGACGAAACGATGCGCGGATCGGGCTACGGCAGGGACCTGCTCACCGAGCTGGCCCGGGTCTGCGTCGAACGCGGCTACCAGCGGCTCGAATGGGTGGTCCTGGACTGGAACGCACCGTCCATCGCCTTCTACCGGGCCCTGGGCGCCGTCGCCATGGACGAGTGGGACACCTACCGGCTGGCCGGACCGGCGCTGCAGGCGCTCGGGGCCGGCCCCGGCTCAGCGGAAACGAGGTCGTGACCATGACGGACCAGACGGCGCACCAGAACGTCACCTTCCCCAGCAACGGGGGCACCGCCCACGGCTACCTGGCCGTGCCCGACCGCGGCCAGGGGCCGGGCCTGATCGTGGTCCAGGAGTGGTGGGGCCTGACCGACCACATCGCCGACGTCACCAACCGGTTCGCCCGCGAGGGGTTCGTGGCCCTGGCTCCGGACCTGTACGGCGGGCGGACGACCCACGACGCCGGGGAAGCGGCCGCACTGATGAACGAGCTGCCACCGGAGAAGGCCGTCACCGAGCTGTCCGGCGCGGTCGAGTACCTGCTCAGCCAGGACTCGGTGACCAGCGGCGCCGTGGGCGTGGTCGGCTTCTGCATGGGCGGGCTGTTCGCGCTCAACCTGGCCGCGCAGGCCGGCGGGCAGGTCGGCGCGGTGGCCGTGTTCTACGGCACGTTCTCCGGTGACGAGGACTTCTCAGCCGTCCGCGCGCCGGTCCTGGGCATCGTCGGCGGCCAGGACGCGTTCACCCCGGCCGAGCAGGCCCGCGCGGTGCTGGGCCGGATCGGCGGGCCCGTCGAGGTGCAGGTCTACGACGCCGGCCACGCCTTCTTCAACGACGAGAACCTGCTCGGCACCTACGACCAGGACCGGGCCGGGCAGGCCTGGGCCCAGACCGTGGACTTCCTGCGCCAGCACCTGGCCAGCTAGCGGCCGGCCCGGCGGCGAACGGCTAGCTGGCGGGCTTGCGGCTGGGCGGCGGGGCGGTGGAGGCCCTGACCACCAGCTCGGGCGCCATGTAGAGGATCTTGACCGGGGCGTCGTGGCCCTCGACCCGCTCCAGCAGCAGCTGGGCCGCCTCGGTGCCCAGCTGGTAGTGCGGGAACCTGATCGTGGTCAGGGCCGGGCGCAGCCGGTCCACGAACGGCATGTCGTTGAACCCGACCAGGGACAGGTCCTGCGGGCAGCTGAGCCCGGCCTCGTCCAGCGCGGCGTAACAGCCCACGGCCAGCATGTCGTTGGCCACCGCGATCGCGGTGAAGTCGGCGCCGCGGCCGAGCAGCTCCCGGCAGCAGCGGGTGCCCTCCTCGACCGTGAACGCCGCCGCCGAGACGATCAGGTCATCGTCGGCGGCCAGGCCCGCGGCCTTCAGCCCGGCCACGTAGCCGCGGCGGCGGCCCTCGCCGGTAGTCATCTGCTGCGGCCCGGCGATGTGCGCGATCTGGGTGTGGCCCAGACCGGCCAGGTGCGCGACCGACATTCGCATGCCCTGCTCGTTGTCCACCGAGACCGAGGAGAAGTCGTGCTCGGGGTCGAGCCGGTTCATCAGCACCACCGGCAGGTCCGCGCTGGCCGCCTCGGCCAGCACCGGGTCGGCGGCCTGGGCGGTGGCCAGCACGAACCCGTCCACGTGCCGGGCCCGCATCTGCTCGAAGATCGTCTGCTCACGTCCGGTGTCGCCGTCGGTGTTGCCCAGCAGGGCCACGTAGCCCGCGGTGGCCAGCCGGTCCTCCAGACCGCGGATCATCGGCGGGAACAGCGGGTTGTTCAGGTCGGGGATGAGCACGCCGACCGTGTGCGACCGGCGGGTCCGCAGGCTGCGGGCGACCGGATTGGGCCGGTAGCCGAGCGCGGCCGCGGCCTCGGCCACCCGCCGCGCGGTCTCCTCGCTGACCAGGATGCGGGTCTCGGGGTTGAGCGCGCGCGAGGCAGTGGCCGGGTGGACCTTGGCCGCGGCGGCGACGTCCCGGAGGGTAGCGGGTGGTCCGGCCATCGGCGTCCTCAGCGACCGGCCACGACGTGGGCCAGCTCGGTAGCGTCCTGGCCCAGCACCCCGGTGATCACGTCGCGATGGGTGGGAGCCGCCTCGGCGTGCCGCTGGCGGCCCGCCTCGGTCAGGGTCACGTAGATGCCGCGCCGGTCCTCGCCGCACAGGCAGCGCTCGACCAGCCCGGTCTTTTCCAGCCGGCTGATCAGCCGCGACAGCGCGCTCTGGCTCAGGTGCACCGCGTCCGCGAGCTCCTGGGCCCGGTACTGGTGGTCCGCGCTCTCGACCAGCCGCTCCAGCACCTCAAAGTCACTGACCCCGAGCCCGTGCCGCTCCCCCAGCTCACGCTCGAGGGCTGAGCACACGGCGGCGTGACTGGCGGCGATTGCCCGCCAGACGCTCACCATCTGCTCCGGCGCGGGGCCGGCCTCGTTGACGCCCACGAGGGCATAGTAGACACATCCCGGAGAATTTGCAAGCACATTAATTGCGCTTGCATCTAGTGCATGTACATGCATATTGTGGCGGCCATGGAGACCTCCCCTTCGGCGCCTGGGCCGATACTCGCTCCTGCCCCTGTTTCTCCCACCCGGCCCGCCGGCAGGCCCGCGGACCGGCCGGCCGAGCAGCGGTGGAACCCGCGGCTGTGGGCCATCTTGTTCGTGCTGTGCGGGGCCTTGTTCCTGGACGCGCTGGACGTGTCGATGATCGGTGTCGCCCTCCCGGTCATCCGGACCGACCTGCACCTGAACACCTCGTCGCTGCAGTGGATCGTCAGCGCCTACGTGCTGGGCTACGGCGGCCTGCTGCTGCTCGGCGGCCGGGCCGCCGACCTGCTCGGCCGCCGCCGGGTGTTCCTGGTCGCGCTGGGCTTGTTCGCCGCCGCCTCGCTGCTGGGCGGGCTGGTCAGCGGCGCGGGGCTGCTGATCGCGGCCCGGTTCATCAAGGGCATGGCGGCCGCGGTCACCGCCCCGGCTGGCCTGTCCCTGCTCACCACCACGTTTCCGGAAGGCCCGATGCGGAACCGGGCCATCAGCATCTACTCGGCCTTCGGGGCCAGCGGGTTCTCCCTGGGCCTGGTGCTGTCCGGGGTGCTCACCGAGGTGAGCTGGCGCTGGACGCTGCTGCTGCCGGCGCCGGTGGCCCTGCTCACCCTGGTGGCCGCGATCCCGCTCATCCCCCGGGTCCAGGAGGCAGGCCGCCAGGATCGGCGGTTCGACATCCCGGGCGGCCTGGCCGTGACCGCGGCCATGCTGCTGCTGGTCTACACCGTGGTCAGCGCGCAGGCGGCGGGCTGGGCCTCAGCCCGGACGATCGGCTCGTTCGCGGTGGTGGCCGTGCTGCTGGCCGGGTTCGTGCTCATCGAGCACCGCAGCCGCGACCCGCTGGTCCGGCTCGGCATCTTCCGGTCCGGCGCGCTGACCCGGGCCAACTTGGGCGCGCTGACCTTGTTCGGCTCGTACATCGCGTTCCAGTTCCTGCTCACCCAGTACCTGCAGACCCTGATGGGCTGGTCGGCCATGTCGACCGCGCTGGCCTTCCTGCCCGCCGGCGTGGTGGTGGCCGTGCTGTCCACCCGGATGGGCCAGGTCATCAGCCGGTTCGGCCCGGGGCCGATCACACTGATCGCGTTCGCCTGCCTGGTGGCCGGCTACATCGCGTTCCTGCGGGTCGGCACCCAGGCCGACTACCTGGGGGTCATCCTGCCCGCGGTGATCGGGGTCGGGATCGCGTTCGGCCTGGGCTTCTCGGCCCTCAGCCTGGCCGCGACCAGCGGGGTGGCCGACCACGAGCAGGGGCTGGCGGCCAGCTTGTTCCAGACCTCGTTCCAGGTCGGCGGGGCCGTGGTGCTGGCGGTGGTGACCGCGGTGATCGACGCGGGCGGGGCCAGCCAGGTGACCAGCGCCCAGGCCACCCTGGGCGCCTACCGGCCGGCCCTGGCCGTGATCACCGGGGTCTCCGTGCTCGGGGCCCTGGTCGCGCTGACCGGGGTGGCCCGGCGGCCCCGGCTCAGCCTGGCCGGCTGGCGGAGATGATGATCGTCCAGGTCGACCGGCCCTGACGGGCGCTGGCGGTCACGTCGCGCGGCGACATCATCGTCCAGCTCAGCTTCCAGCGACGGGATCCGTGCTTCCGGCCCAGCCGGTCAGCGCGGATCCCGGCCGCGTGTTCCTCCCGCCGCGTTTCGGCGATGGTGGGGCGGCGGTTCAGGTCGTAGTAGCCACGGGCGTAATCGGGGTGCATGACGTGCTCCTCTCGGCGAGCCGGTCAGCTGGCCACAGTTCAGTCAGCTGCTTCAGGCGATTCAGGGGTTTCAGATGATGAAGGGCCGGGCCGGCCCATGAGGTTCAGCAGCGGGTAGGCCATGAGCAGGAACTCGATGGGCATCGCCCTCGGCGGCCGCGCGGCCGGATCGTCGTTCCGCTCGATATAGCGATCCACCACGGCGATCAGATCGGCCTGCATTTGCGCCGCTTCGGCCTCGGTCACGTAGCGCAGGCTCTGCGTCGTGGGCAGGTTCTTGGCCAGCTGACCTGGCCATGAGGACTCGTTCAGCAAGGTGTCCCGGGCCCGGTTCAGGGTGGTGTTGAGCCAGAAGTGGTTCAGCACGCCAGCCGCCGCGGCCGTGCGCGGATCGTCCTGTTCGAGCTCCATGGTGAGGCCGACCGTGGACCGGCGCCAGGGACGCTCCCGGCCCTTGCCTCCGCCGGCCTCCTCGACCAGCCCGTACTTGGCCAGTGTGCGCAGGTGGAAGGCGCAGTTGGCCGGCGTCTCGCCCAGGAGCTCGCTGGCCTGGGTGGCGGTCAGCGTGCCCGCGTGCGTCAGTTCCTCCAGCAACGCCCACCGCAGCGGATGGGCCAGGGCCCGCATCGTGCCCGGGTCGTTGACCTGGCGGCGCCCGCCCCGGCGCCTGCTGAGGGCGCTCGCGTCCGGCTGGCTCACGGCGCCGGTCTCCCGTTGCTCTTCGGAACTCATGTTTCGAAACGATACTCTCGAAAGACTTCTTTTCACAACCTTGATAGAAACATTTCTTTCGAAGGTTGGTCGGCTGCGTCCCGGTCCGCGCGAAGCCCGGGCCGACGGCGTGAGGCAGGCGGCCGGGGGTGGCCGCCGGGCACAATCGGGGTGGCGGCGAGGGCGATTGATCCGGGCGGTTTGGCGACCGGCCTGCGTGGGACGATGAGGGGATGCGGATCACCGCCGTCACCTCAACTGATCTGTTCGTGGGCAGCAGGCGCCAGGCCCGGCAAGTCATCGGCGTCAGCGTGGCCAGCGACGCCGCTGATGCGGGAAGAGACGTGAGCGTACGCGTGGACGGCGCCGGGGTTGCGACCCCGGCGCCGTCGCGTGTAACGGCCGCGCCGCCGGGTGGGACGGTGGTGGCCGAGGTGGCGGTGGAGGTCTCCGCGCCCTATCAGCCCGGCGTGGCGCGACCGGTGACGGTCGTGGCCGAGACCGGGGCCGCGGCCGGCCTGGCCCGGCAGCGGACCGAGTTGCGGGCCGAGGTCATCCCGGCCGAGCCCGGCTGGACCATGTGGATGGTCAGCCACTTCCACTACGACCCGGTGTGGTGGGGCACCCAGGGCCAGTTCACCGAGTCGCGGATGCTGCTGCCGGACGAGGACGGGGCCCTGCCCGACGTCCGGACCGCCTTCGAGCTGGTGCACCTGCACCTGGAGAAGGCCCGCAGCGACCCGGACTACAAGTTCGTGCTGGCCGAGCTCGACTACCTCAAGCCGCACTTCGATGCCTACCCGGAGGACCGGGCCGACGTGCGCCGGCTCATCGCCGAGGGCCGGATCGAGCTCGTGGGCGGGACCTACAACGAGCCGAACACCAACCTGACCGGCGCCGAGTCCACGGTGCGCAACGCCGTGTACGGGATGGGGTTCCAGCGTGACGTGCTCGGGGCTGATCCGCGCTCGGCCTGGATGCTGGACGCGTTCGGGCACGACCCGGGGTTCCCGGGGCTGATGGCCGCGGCCGGGCTGACCTCCTCGGCCTGGGCCCGCGGGCCGTTCCACCAGTGGGGGCCCTCGGGCGTCGAGGGCGGCAACCCGCGCATGCAGTTCGCCAGCGAGTTCGAGTGGATGTCACCCGATGGCACCGGCCTGCTCACCGCCTACATGGCCAACCATTACGGCGCGGGCTGGGCCATTGCCGGGCTGCCCGATCTGGCCGCGGCCGAGGCTGAGGCGCTGAGCCAGTTCCGGTCGCTGGCCGCGGTGGCCGCCACCCGTAACGTGCTGCTCCCGGTCGGGGCCGACCACGTCATCCCGCCGCGGTGGGTGACCGAGATCCACCGGGACTGGAACGCGCGCTACGTGTGGCCACGGTTCGTGACCGCGGTGCCGGCCGACTTCTTCGCCGCGGTCCGGGACGAGGCCCAGGGTGGCGGCACCTGGATCACCCCGCAGACCCGGGACATGAACCCGCTGTACACCGGCAAGGACGTGTCCTACATCGACACCAAGCAGGCCCAGCGGGCGGCCGAGGTCGCGCTGCTGGACGGCGAGCGGCTGGCCACGCTGGCCTGGCTGGCGGGCGCACCGTACCCGGCCGAGTCGCTGGACAAAGCCTGGCGCCAGCTGGCCTACGGCGCCCACCACGACGCGATCACCGGCACCGAGGGCGACCAGGTCTACCTGGACCTGGTCGCGGGCTGGCGGGAGGCCTGGGAGCGGGGCGCGGCGGCCCGGCGGGCCGCCGTCCGTCACCTGGCGGGTGCCTCCGGGTCGGGATCGTCGCCGGTCAGCGCCGTGAGTGAGCCAGGCGCCGACGGGGAGAGGACGCTGTCGGTGTTCAACACCTTGTCCTGGCCCCGCTCGGGCCTGGCCCAGGCGACGCTCTCCTTTGCCGATCCGGGCCCGGCCCGGATCGGCCTGCACGACCAGTCCGGGGCGCCGGTCGCGTTCCTGGCCGACGGGGTGCGGCGCCACCCGGACGGGTCACTGGCCGAGCTGACCGTGACCTTCCGGGCCACCGGCGTCCCGGCCCTCGGCTACCGGGCCTACCGGGCCCTCCCCGCGGCCGGGGGCCCGGCCGAGGCGGCCACCGGCTGGACCGACGTGCCCGGGGTGGCCATCGAGAACGAGCGGTACCGGATCACCGCCGACCCCGCGCGCGGCGGGACCCTGGGCAGCATTGTCGACAAGGCGACCGGGGCCGAGGTGCTGCGCGGGGCCGGGAACGAGGTGCTGCTGGCCGATGAGTACCCGGCTCACCCGAAGTGGGGTGAGGGCCCCTGGCACCTGTCCCCCAAGGGCACCGGGACCGGGTCGGCCAGCGGGCCGGCCCGGGTGCGGGCGCAGCGCTGCCCGGTGGGGTCGCGGCTGGTGGCCGAGTTCGAGCTGGATGGCCTGGCCGTGGTCCAGGAGACCATCGTGTGGGACGGCGAGGACCGGGTGGAGTTCCGCACCCACACCGACGGGTCGATCGGTACCGACCGGATGCTGCGGGTGCGCTTCCCGGCCGAGGTGCCGGGCGGCCTGCCGGTGTACGAGACGGCGACGGCGGTGATCGGGCGGCCGTTCGCGCATCCCGACGTCGACACCGCCGAGCACTCGTGGACGCTGGACAACCCGGCCCACGACTGGTTCGGGGTCGGGTCGACGGCCCGGGTGGCGCTGACCGGGCCGGACGGCCACCGGCGGGATCAGGCCATCGGGGTGGCCGAGGTCATCACGCCGGACGGGCTGGCCGGGAGCCGGGACGGGGCCGGGCAGCAGCAGATCCGGGACCTGGTGGCGGCGCTGGCCGCGGCGGGGGTCACCGCCACCTGCGCGCGGGCGGACGGCCCCCGGTACGGGGCCATGGACGCCGACTCCAGCCTGCCCGACGTCCGCATCGCGCTGGGCGGACCCGACCGCAACAGCTTCACCGCGGCCGCGCTGGCCGCGGCCGGGAACGGGTACGCCAAGGAACTGGCCGGGCGGATGGAGGCCGGCCCGACGGCCCGGCTGTGGCTGCCGGCCGCCCAGAGCCGGGCCGAGGCCCAGCAGCCCAGCGCCGACCTGCGCGGGCCCTCGGACCTGCCCGTCCTGGTCATCGCGGGCGCCCCCGGCCCGGCCATCGCGGAGCTCATCGAGGACCTGGGCGACAGCGTGGTCGGCGTGCCCGCCGCCGACCCGTCCGACGGGATGGCCCCCGCCGATCCGGCCCTGGCCGACCGGTCGGTGGCCCTGCTCAACCGGGGCACGCCCAGCGGGGCGGTCGGCCCGGACGGGACCCTGACCCTGACCCTGATGCGGGCCTGCAGCTCGTGGCCGGCCGGGGTGTGGATCGACGGCGACCGGCAGGAAGGCCTGGACGGCAGCAGCTTCGCCTGGCAGCGCTGGAGCCACACATTCGAGTACGCGCTGGTCAGCGGGACCGGTGACTGGCGGCAGGCCGGGTTCGGGCGGGCCGGGGCGTTGTACAACCACGAGCTGGTCACCTGCGCGGGCGGCGGCTCGGCGGCCGTGCTGGCCCCGGAGGTGAGCCTGGTCGAGGTCGACCACCCGGCCGTGCAGCTCAGCACGCTCAAGCCGCGCGGCAACCCGCTGGCTCAGGGGCGGCCGGGACTGCCCGCCGCCGCCGACGGGCTGACGATACGGCTGCGCGAGACCGAAGGCCGGCCGGCCCGGGCCCGGGTCCGGCTGCGGGGCGGCATCGCCACCGCCCGCCTGACCGACCTGCTGGAAGAGACTGACGGCGCCGGCCTGGAGGTCGACGCCGAGGAAGCGGTGATCGACCTGCCGCCGTTCGGCACGGTCACCGCGGTGCTGTGGCCCGTGGTGCCACCGGCGGCCGGGCTGCAAGGCGAGCCGCCGGTGCCGCAGGGCACGACCAACCTGCTGGCCGAGGCCTCGGTGCCGGACGGCACTCTGGCCGGGCTGCTGGAGCCGGCCCAGCCGGTGTACTCCCGGTACTGGCTACACGGCAAGGGCCCGGCCCCGGCCGGCAACCTGCCGGTCGCGGTGCATCTCTCCCCCCGGCTGAGCGGCCTGCCCGACCAGGGCCCCGGCGCCGATTCGGTGGCCCGGCTGCGAGTCACCGTGGCCTGCGGCACCGAGCCCGCCTCGGGCACCTTGCGCCTGCTGGTGCCACCCGAACTGGTCGCCGACTTCGGCGCTCCCGGGCCCGCAAGCGCCGGCGCGGACTCCTACGACCTGCCCGCCCGCGGCTACCGGGACTGGGACGTGCAGGTCCGGGTCCGGCCCGGGGCTCCGCCCGGCCGGTACGTGGTCGCGGCCCAGATCTCCGACGATCTGGGTCAGGTCATCGAGGATGCGGCGTTCGTGCAGGCGGGCGGCCCGGGTGAGCCCGACCTGTACCAGCCGCTGGACGAAGTGCTCCCGGCCGTCCAGGCCAGCACCGACGCCATCGCCGCCGAGCTGGGCCTGGCCGTGCTGACTCCGGCGCTGCGGCTGGCCCCGGGCGGGGAAGCCGAACTGGTGGCCGAGGTCACCAACCAGCTGGCGTCGCCGCTGCGGGCCGAAGCCCAGCTCGTCTCGCCCTTCGGCAGCTGGGAGCTGCTGGCCCCGTGGACCCAGGGGGTGACGGCCAGGCCCGGCGAACGGGTGCCGGTCCGGTTCCGCGGCCAGGTCCCGGCCACCGCCCGGCCCGGGAGCCGGTGGTGGGTGATGGTGAAGGTCATGTACTTCGGCCGGGTCCGGTACAGCACGGCCGTCCCGGTCACGGTGAGCGGCGAAGAGGAGAACGGGTGAGCACAGACCGAGTGGCGGTGGTGACCGGGGCGGGATCCGGGATCGGGCGTGACGTCGCCGTGGCCCTGGCCCGGGCCGGCTACCGGGTGGCGCTGGCGGGCCGCCGGGAGGAAGCCCTGCACGAAACGGCCCGGCTGGTCGCGGCGGCCGCTGGCGACGAGACCGGACGGGCTCTGGCCGTGCCCACCGACGTGCGTTCGGAAAGCTCAGTGCACGCGTTTTTCGATCAAATAATGACTCATTGGGGACGGGTCGACCTGCTGTTCAACAACGCCGGCTCGTTCGGGGGCGGCGGCCCCATCGAGGATGTGCCGTTCGAGCAGTGGACCCAGGCCATCGAGACCAACCTGACCGGGTCGTTCCTGTGTGCCCAGGCCGCCTTCCGCGCCATGAAGAACCAGGACCCGGGGGGCGGCAGGATCATCAACAACGGCTCGCTGTCGGCGCACGTGCCGCGGCCGTTCGCGGTCGGCTACACCGCCAGCAAGCACGCGATCACCGGTCTGACCAAGGCCATCTCACTGGAGGGCCGGCCTTACCGGATCGCCTGCGGCCAGATCGACATCGGGAACGCGGCCACCGACATGACCGGGGCCATGGCCACCGGGGTGCCGCAGGCGGACGGATCGGTCCGTGCCGAGCCGTTGATGGAGACCCGGCACGTGACCGACGCCGTCGTGATGATGGCGGCGCTACCGCTCGACGCCAACGTGGAGTTCCTCACCGTCATGGCGACGAACATGCCCTACATCGGCCGCGGCTGACCGCCGGCTGTGCTGGACTGGAAGCCCAAGAGAAGGCCTCTCAGAACCCAGTAGCTGGGCCCGCATCTCCCGGCTTCCACCCCGACATGGCCGCCCCTGCGGGCCACACCTGCGGCATGACAGTAACACGCAGTTCCCGGCCTGATTGGCAATGAAAATACCGATTTCGCCTGATAGTGACGTTATTGTCACCTCCGCCACGCGCATATTGAATGACTCACGGTGATGGAAATTGCCATCATCGCAGTTAAATCGCAGGTAAAGCGGTCTTTCCATTGACCCGGTGACCCGGGAATGAGACCCGCCCCCAGTCCGGCGGGCTGGGGGCGGTCTCGCATGCGGGCCGTGGGACTCAGGCGGCCATCGCTTCCTCTTCCGCCTCGGCCGGGCGGGGCGGCGGCGCCATCGGGGTCCGGGACCGGATCAGCGCGGCGATCACGACCATCGACACCACGTCGAAGATGGCGGCCAGCAGGAACGCGGTCGCGGTCGCGTGGGCCTGCAGGTGGTGCGCCTCGGCCACCGGGCCGGCGCCCGCCAGCGGGTGCCGGGCCGCGTCCCGGTAGCTGGTGCCGTACACCGCGACCAGCACGGCCAGCCCGACCGCGCCGCCGACCTGCTGCATGACGTTGACCATGCTGGAGGCGGCACCGGAGTCCCCCGGCGCCACCCCGGCCAGCGAGGCCGTGGTCAGCGGCACGAACACCGTGCCCATGCCCGCCCCGAGCAGGATCATCGGGCCGAACACCCCGGTCCAGTAGTCAGTGCCGGGTGAGACCCGGGACAGCCAGGCCAGGGCCACGACCACCGGGACCAGCCCGGCCAGCATCATCAGCTTGGGCCCGGCCGTCTGCATCAGCCGCGGGGCGGCCCGGGACACCGTGAACACCAGCACGGTCATGGGCAGGAACGCGATGCCGGCCCGCAGTGGGCTGAAGCCCAGGATGTCCTGCAGGAACTGGGTCAGGAAGAAGAACATCCCCATCATGCCCGCCACCAGCAGCAGCCGGGCGATGTAGGACCCGGACCGGCTGAGGTCGGTGAACAGCCGCAGCGGCGTGATCGGCTGCGGGGCCCGCCGCTCGTTGAGCACGAACAGGACCAGCAGCACCGCGGCGGCGGCGAACGCGCCGACGGCCACGCCGTCACCCCAGCCGCTGGCGGCGGCGCGGATGAAGGCGTACACCAGCGAGGCCATGCCCAGGGTCGAGGTCAGCGCGCCGGCCAGGTCGAACCGGCCCGGCTGGTGGGGCGTCTCGGTCACGAACAGCGGGGCCGCGATCAGGGCGAACAGGCCGATCGGGACGTTGATGAACAGCACCCAGCGCCAGGACAGCCACTCGGTGATCACGCCCCCGAGGACCAGGCCGAGCGAGGCACCGCCGGTGAGCACGGCGGTGTAGATGGCCAGCGCGCGGGTGCGCTCGCGGCCTTCGGAGAAGCTCCCGATGATCAGGGCCAGCACGGCGGGTGAGGCCAGCGCGCCACCCACCCCCTGGGCGGCCCGGGCGGCCAAGAGCAGCCCGGCCGAGTTGGCCAAGCCGCCGGCCAGCGAGGCCAGCGTGAACACGGCGACGCCGATCATGAACATGCGGCGCCGGCCGAGGATGTCGCCGGCCCGGCCCCCGAGCAGCAGCAGGCCGCCGAAGGTCAGCGTGTACCCGTTCATGACCCAGGACAGGCTGGTCGCGCTGAACTGCAGCCCGTGCTGGATCTGCGGCAGCGCGATGTTCACCACCGTGGCGTCCAGGATCACCATCAGCTGCGCGCACAGCAGGATGACCAGGGCCAGGCCACGGCGCGGCGCCCCGCGTTGAGTGACGGCGGAAGAAGACACAGTGCCTCCCGGTTGAAGTTCCAGATCGCGAGTAGCCCACGTTCCGAGGTCAGATCGGCTCGGCTAGGTGACATTCGCTGGCCAGGCGGTACACTCAGCTGAGAAACGGAGGTCTACTCCGGTTACTATACGGAGGGACCCTCCGGTTTGGCAATTTATTTTCTGGTGGCGAGGCATGACGACGACTGAAAGCCAGGCCGCGAGGCTGGCTGAGGTTCCGCCGATGCGGGCGGACGCCCGGCGCAGCCATGAGCGCCTGCTGACCGCCGCGACCGAGGCGTTCGCGGAAAAGGGCGCCGAGGCCCCGCTGGAGGACATCGCCAAGCGGGCCGGG
>DASXJM010000586.1:0-6255 GCA_036497405.1 Streptosporangiaceae bacterium
GGCCTGCGCGGAGCGGGCCAACAACATCGTCCGCTACACCGAGTTCCCGGCGGGCGGGCACTTCGGCTATACGACCCACCCGGATCTGGTCGCCAGCGACCTGCGCGAGTTCTTCGCCAGCCGGGACTGAGTCAGCTCGGCCCGGAGCAGGGCCGCGGCCGCGGCCAGGTGACGGCGGAACTCGTCGTCCCGCGGCGCATCCTCCAGCGCCGCCCGCACCGCGGACCTGCTCCCCGGTCGGGCCAGATCGGCCTCGGCTTGGTCGCGCTCGGCCGGCTGCCAGCTGGACGTCATCGTCATCGCCTCCGGCCCCGTATGGTACGCCTCCCGGCCGCGGTCACCGTTTAAGCCACGCGGACCTGGATACCCTGGGGGTCCGGGGGGCTGGAACGGGGAGGAATGCCGTGAAGAGATTGCTCGCGGGGGCGGCCGCGCTGGTGACCGCCGGGTTGCTCATGGGGCCGCTGACCGGCCTGGCCAGCGCCGCCGACGGGGCCAGCGGGGTGAGCGCGGCCAGCGGGGTGAGCGCGGCCCGGGCCAGTTCGCTCAGCGACTGCCTGGGCGCCCATCACGTGTGCGTGGCCGCTGACGCGCGGAAGGCACTGTCCGTCAGCGCGCAGGACAAGCTGGAGCGGCAGATCGGCAGCGACCCCATCTACATCGTGGTCGCGGCCTCCGGGAACGGCGGCTACAACGCGGCCATGGACCAGATCATCAGCGACCTGGCCGGCCATGACCAGTTCGCGGTGGGGTTCTGGGACACCCGGCTGGATCACTTCGGCGCCGACAACCAGGGCCTGCTGCCGGACGGCCGGGCGGCGTCGATCGCCACCACCGCGGTCCAGGACCACCGCAACGCGCCGGACGCGGCCCTGACCGAGTTCGTGACCAAGGTCAAGCAGCAGGAGAACAGCTCGTCTTCGTCGGGCGGCGGCTCGTCCTCGGCGTGGATTCCGATCGTGATCGTCATCGGCGTGCTGCTGATCATTGGCCTGCTGGTGGGGCTGTTCATCGTGCGGCCCCGCCGGGCGAAGCGGGCCCGCCAGCTCAAGGACGCCAAGAGCGCGGCCCAGGACGACCTGCTGGCCCTCAACCAGCAGATCACCGACCGGGACAGCAACGTGGCCATCCAGCGCAACCCGGACGCCGCCGCCGAGCAGGCCGCGGCGCTGGCCGCCTACGAGCGGGGCACCGAGGCCCTGGACGCGGCCCGCAAGCCCACCGACATGCAGGCGGTCAGCCGGAACATCGCCGAAGCCCAGTACCGGCTGGCGGCGGCGGAAGCGCTGGCCAACGGGCAGCCACGGCCGGAACGGCGGCCGTCCTGCTTCTTCGACCCGCGGCACGGCATGTCGGTGGCGGACGCGCCCTGGACCCCGCCCGAGGGCGGCCCGATCCGGGACGTGCCGGTGTGCGCCATGGACCTGCACAAGATCGAGCAGGGCATCGAGCCGGAGATGCGCCGGGTCGAGCAGACCGGCTCACCGACGCCGGTCTACTACGCCAACTCCGGCTTCGCCCCGGCCTACTGGGGCGGCTACGGCCTGGGTCCCGGCCTGTTCACCGGCTTCCTGCTCGGCGAGGCGCTGTCCGGGCCGGGCTGGGGCTACGGCTGGGGGCCGGGCTGGGGCTGGGGTGAGCCCGGCGGCTGGGACGGCGGCCAGGGCAATGGCCAGGACTTCGGCGGCGGGGACTTCGGCGGCGGGGGCGACTTCGGAGGCGGAGACTTCGGCGGCGGGGGCGGGGACTTCGGGGGCGGAGGCGACTTCGGCGGCGGCGACTTCGGCGGGGGCGGGGACTTCGGCGGCGGGGACTTCGGCGGCGGGGGCGACAACAGTTTCTGACCGGTGACCGCTGACCGGTGACCGGTCATGTGTCTGGTGACGGCGGCGGACCGGGTGGGCGGGTGTGGTCGAGCCAGCCGAGCGGCGGCTCGGCCAAAGCCTCCTCGGCCAGCTTCCGGCCGGTGGCCGTGTGCAGCCGGCTCAGGGCGGAGTCGATGAAGGGCTGCACGTCGCGGTGGCCCTGGGCTTCGTACTCCCGGGCCTGGAGCAGCATCTCCAGCTTGTCGGCGTCGCGGGCGCAGCGGGCCTCGGGGGTCTGGCCCGCCTCGTACTCGGCCACGGCGTCTCGGATCAGGCCGGCCAGGGCGGGGGGCAGGGGGCGGACCTGGTCGTCGGTGATCTGGTCGTGCGGGACGCTGGTGACGTAGCGCTGGGCCAGGTGGGGCAGGTCGGTGGTGCGGGTCTCCTGCGAGTCGTGCCACAGGGCCAGGAACGCGGCCCGCTGCGGGTCCGCCCCCTCCGCGCTGGCCAGCACCGTGGCCACCACGCTGGCCCGGAAGGAGTGATCGGCCACCGACTCCGGCGTCCGCACCCCCAGCTGCAGCCATCCGGTTCTGGGGTAGCGCTTGAGCAGCCCCAGCTCGAACAGGAACCTCGTCGTCTCCGTCACTGGTTCATTGTGCGGTGCGGCTGGCGTATTCGCGGGCCACCTCGACCCGGGAACGGAGGTCCAGCTTGATCAGGATGTTGGAGACGTGGGTCTGAACCGTGCGGCGGGACACGTACAGCTCGGTGGCGATGTCGGGGTTGGACAGGCCGCGGGCGACCAGTTCGGCGATGCGGGTCTCGGACGGGGTGAGGGCCTCCCAGCCGTTGACCGGCCGGTGGCTGAGGGCGCGGGGGCCGCGGCGGATGCCGTGCGGGCGCAGCCGGGCCTCGGTCCGGCGCAGATCCCAGCTGGCCCCGAGGCCGAAATACAGCTTGATCACGTCATTGAACACGGCCCGGGCCTGAGTCAGGTCGCCCCCCGCGGCCAGCCGGACCGCGGCTTCCTCGAGGGCGGTGGCCCGCTCCAGCGGCCAGCCGTGCTCGAGGTAGCTGCCCGCCGCGGCCAGCAGGCCGGCCGGGTCGTCGCCCAGCTGGGCCCGGCAGCAGCGGGCCGAGGCCAGCTTGCCCGGCTGCGGGCCGCTGGCCGCGTCGGCCTCACTGGCGGCCACCGCGGCCGCGGCCAGGTCCCGGTCCCCGTGGTCCAGGGCCAGCCGGACCAGGTGGGGCAGGAGTTCGTGACGGGTCTCCTGGCCCGGGATGGGCGACGGGTCCAGCCAGGTGGCCATCAGCTCCAGGGCCCGGCTGGTGTCCCCGGCCGACTCGGCCCGCAGCGCCCAGGCCGCGGTCAGCCGCCAATTGGCCGCCGACCCCGGGCCGGCCGACGGCTCGTCCACCCCGGTGGCGGCCAGGTACTGGTCGGCCTTTTCCCGGTCACCCCGGTGCAGGGCGATGAGCGCGGCCAGCGCGGCCGGGTTGAGGTTGGACCAGTTGCTGAGGAACTCGGGCTCGATGCCGTCCAGGTGCACCAGCGCGTCGTCCCAGGCACCTTGCAGATAGCAGGCCTCGGCCGCGGTGGCCAGCAGTCCCACCGCGCGGAACGTACCCGCCCGCTCGGCCAGGACCAGGGCCGAGGGCAGCGACTCGGCCACGTCCTCCCGGCGGCCCAGGGAGGTCAGGTAGTTGAGCCGGTTGTTGAGCAGCAGCAGGCGCAGGTCGGCCGATTCGGGATCGTGGCCCAGCCCGGTCAGGGCCTCGTCGATCAGCCCGAGGGCGGCCGGGGCGTCGCTGACCAGGGTCAGCGCGTGCAGCGCGTAACCGGTGGCCAGCGGGTCCCCGGCCTGCCGGGACTGGCGGAGCGCGGTCCGGGCCATGGCCCCGGCCTCCCGGGCCCGGCCCATGATGGCCTGCAGCACCGCCGACCAGGCCCCCAGCCGCGCCTGGTACGCGGGCGGAATCCGGGTGTCCATGGGGGCCAGGGCGATCGGCAGCGCGTCCTGCAGCCGGCCGATCCGGCCCGCCGACCGCAGGGTCAAGATCCGCATCCGGGTGGCCAGCAGCGGGTCGGCCGACCGCCGGGACACCTGGGCGGCCAGGTCGGCCGCCTGCTCGTCGCGGCCCAGCCAGAACAGCAGCTGGGCCCGGCGCGCGGCCAGCACCGCCCAGGCCCGGTCGTCGGTGCCGGCCGAGGACAGGACCCGGTCGATCAGCTCGGCCGAAACCTGCGGGACCGCGGACAGCATGGGCTCGGGCACTTCGGCCAGCCACTCCTGCACCCAGCGTTCGTTGTGATCGGGGACGGCGAGCAGGTGCCGGGCCACGATCTCGGGGCGGGCGCCGGCCGCGGCCAGTTCGCGGGCGATGTGCCCGTGCAGGGCGGCCCGGGACACCGGGGAGATCTGCTCGACCAGCACCTGCTGGATCAGCTCGTGCCGGAACTTCAGCCGCTGGCCCGCGGTGACCACCACGCCCGCGGCGATGGCCTCCTCGACCACGCCGGACAGCGCGGCCACCGACTGCCCGGTGGCCACGGCCAGCTCATCGAGGTCGAAGTCGTGGCCGAGGAGGGCGGCCCGCCGGAGCACGCTGGCCGATTCGTCGGTGTATTCGGTGTAGAAGCGGAGCCGGCTGCCGATGGCCAGGGTCACCGAGCCGGGGGTGGCCCCGGAGTCGCCGTGGAACTCGGCCACGCCGTCGGCCTGGGTGACCTGCCCGTCCCGGACCAGGGCGTCGACCAGCTCGCGGACGTAGAGCGGGTTGCCCCCGGCCCGGGCCAGTTCGCCCTTGAGGGCTGGGCCGGGGGGAGCGCCGGTGATGCGCCCGGCCAGCCGGGTCACGTCGTCGGGGTTCAGCGGGGCCAGGTCCAGCACGGTGCCACCGCGCTCACAGACCAGATCACCGAGCCGGGTCACGGTGGGCCGCTGCGCCGCGGGCCGGGTCGTGCCGATCAGCAGCAGCGGGATCTGGTCGGTGGCCCGGGCCAGCCGGTTCCACACCAGCAGGCTAGGCTCGTCGGCCCAGTGCAGGTCCTCGGCGGTCAGCAGTACCGGCCGGTCCGCGCAGTACCGGTCGACCAGCTCGAGGATGCGTTCGCTGGCCGCCAGCACGGCGTCGATGGCACCGGAGTCGCTGGCCTCGCCACGCAGCAGCCGGGCGATCATCACCTGGCGGGGGTCGGCCGAGCGTTCGGAGATGCCCAGGCAGTCGGCCATCAGCCGGAGCGGGAAGGCCTGGGCCAGCTCGTCCCCGCCGCCCCGGAAAACGCGGCAGCCCGCGGCGGCGGCCCGGGCCGTGATGACGTCGGCCAGCGCTGACTTGCCGATGCCAGGCTCGCCACCGATCCAGGCCAGCCCGCCCCGGCCACCGGCGAGTGCGGTGACCAACTCCCCCGCGGTGGCCAGTTCCCGGTCGCGCCCGGCGAGCTCCGCCGCGGTGGGTCGGGACATACCGCCGAGCCTAACGTTCGGTGGGCGGTCTGGGCGGGTTTGCGCCACACTCCGTAACCTCGGCCGGCGGCGGGTGGCCGGCGCTGGGGCTGGCGGGCGGCCGACGGGGGGTGGCGGTAAAACATCCGCCAGGTTGCCGATGCCGGGGCCATGGGCCGGCCGTCAAGATCGCCAGTATCAGGGACTCGTGCGGACCCGGGGGGATTCGCGACCTAGTCCGGGTCCTGTGACACGGGGAGGTCGGAAATGACGGCGGATCTGCGTTTCGCGCTGCTGGGGCCGGTCCGGGCCTGGCGCGGCCAGACCGAGCTGGATCTGGGGGCACCGCAGCAGCGTTCCGTGCTGGCGGCGCTGCTGCTGGCCGAGGGGCGCCAGGTGCCGATCGGCGCGCTGATCGACGGGTTGTGGGCGGCGGACCCGCCCCGGACGGCGGCGGGCACGGTCCGCACGTACGTGTCCCGGCTGCGCCGAGTGCTGGGCCGCGCCACGGGGGCCGGCCTGGCGGACAGGCTTCCGGACGGGCTGATCGAATCGGCGGGCGATGGGTACCGGCTGGCGCGGGGTGGTTTCGGGCTCGATCTGGACTCGTTCGTGCTGCTGACCGGCAAGGCCCGGGCCAGTCACGCCGACCCGGCCCGGGCCGCCCGGCTGCTGCGGCAGGCGCTGGACCTGTGGCAGGGCGAGGCGCTGGCCGGCCTGCCGGGCCGGCTGGCCGAATCGCAGCGAGACCGGCTGGCCGAGCTGCGGACGGCCGCCCTGGAGGAGCGGCTGGCCCTGGACATCGAACTGGGCCGGCACGGAGCGGCCGCCGCCGAACTGCCGGAACTGCTGGCCGGTGACCCCCTGCGGGAGCGGCTCACCGAACTGCTGATGCTGGCCCTGTACCGGTCGGGCCGGCAGGCCGACGCGCTGGCCGCGTTCGGCGTCACCCAGCGGCGGCTCGCCGACGACCTGGGCATCGACCCGGGGCAAGGCCTGCG
>DASXJM010000587.1:0-2573 GCA_036497405.1 Streptosporangiaceae bacterium
AGGCCGGCCGCGGCGCTGCGGCCCTCGGCGATGGCCCACACGATCAGGGACTGGCCGCGGCCCATGTCGCCGGCCACGAACACGCCGGGCACCGAGGTCGCGTAGTTGCCGTCCCGGGCCACGTTGCCGCGGGGGTCGTACTCGACCCCGAGGTCGGTCAGCAGGGCACCCTTTTCCGGGCCGGTGAACCCCATGGCCAGCAGGACCAGGTCGGCGGGCAGGTCCCGCTCGGAGCCGGGCACCGGCTCGAACTTGCCGCCGGAGAACTCCACTTCGACCAGGCGCAGCGCGCGGACGTGCCCGGCCTCGTCGGTGACGAACTCCTGGGTGGAAACCGCGTAGACCCGGTCGCCGCCCTCCTCGTGCGCGCTGGAGGTGCGGAAGGTCATCGGATAGGTGGGCCACGGCTGGTGGTCCGGGCGCAGCTCCGGCGGCCGCGGCATGATCTCCAGCTGGGTCACGGACGCGGCGCCCTGCCGGTGCGAGGTGCCCAGGCAGTCCGCGCCGGTGTCGCCGCCACCGATGATGACCACGTTCTTGCCGCGGGCGCTGATGGCCGGATCGCTGACCGGCCCACCGGCGGCACCGGCCTGGTTGACCGCCCGGTTGGCCAGGGGCAGGAACTCCATGGCCTGGTGGATGCCGTCGGCGTCACCGCCGGGGACCGGCAGGCCACGGGCCACGGTCGAGCCGCCGGCCAGCATGATCGCGTCAAACTCGGACCGCAGGTCGGCGGCGGTGATGTCGGTGCCGGCCGTCACGCCACAGCGAAACTCGGTACCTTCGGCCCGCATCTGGGTCAGCCGCCGGTCCAGGTGCCGCTTTTCCATCTTGAACTCGGGGATGCCGAAGCGGAGCAGCCCGCCGGGGGCCTCGGCCCGCTCGAACACGGTCACGTCGTGGCCGGCCCGGGTCAGCTGCTGGGCGGCGGCCAGCCCGGACGGGCCGGACCCGATCACCGCGACCTTCTTTCCGGTGCGGACCTGGGGCGGTTCGGGCTGGACCCAGCCTTCCTCCCAGGCCCGGTCGATGATCTCCACCTCGACCTGCTTGATCGTGACCGGGTCGGAGTTGATGCCGAGCACGCAGGCGGACTCGCAGGGGGCGGGGCAGAGGCGGCCGGTGAACTCGGGGAAGTTGTTGGTCGCGTGCAGTCGTTCCGAGGCCTCGTACCAGTCGTGCCGCCAGACCAGGTCATTCCATTCCGGAATGAGATTGCCCAGCGGGCAGCCGGTATGACAGAACGGGATGCCACAGTCCATGCACCGGCCGGCCTGCCGTTCCAGGCGGCCCGCCGGGAAGTCGTGATACACCTCGCGCCAGTCCTGGATGCGCACGTCGACCGGGCGGCGGGCCGGGGTCTCGCGCGAGGTGGTCAGAAATCCCTTGGGATCGGCCATCGGGCGGGTCCTTTGCTTCCGTCGTGCTTTCGTCGGTCACAGCCGTTGCGGTGGGGTGTTGGGGGACCCGGCGCCGTTGGCGGGTCCCGCACCTGGGCGGCAGCCCACACGGACGGCCACTGCCCAAGCTGTGGTGGTCAGCCGTGCGAGGCGGCCATGACGGCTTCGTTCACGTCACGGCCCTCGCGCTCGGCCGCCATGGTGGCGCTGAGCACGCGCTTGTAGTCCTTCGGCATGATCTTGCCGAACCGGGCCAGGGTCTCGTCCCAGTCCTCCAGCAGCCGCGCGGCCACCGGCGATCCGGTCTCGGCCGCGTGGGCCTCGACCGTGTTACGCAGGAACTCCTCGTCCTCGCGGTCGAGCGGATCCAGGTCCACCATCTCGGGGTTGACCCGGTGGGTGGGCAGGTCCAGCACGTAGGCGGTGCCGCCGGACATGCCGGCCGCGAAGTTGCGGCCGATCGGCCCCAGCACGACCACCTTGCCGCCGGTCATGTACTCGCAGCCGTGGTCGCCGATCCCTTCGGCGACCGCGACCGCGCCCGAGTTACGGACGCAGAACCGCTCGCCGACCACGCCCCGCAGGTAGATTTCACCGTCGGTGGCGCCGTAGCCGATCACGTTGCCGGCGATGATCTGGTCGTCGGCGGCGAAGCTGGCCTCCGGGTCGGGCGCGACGATCAGCCGGCCGCCGGACAGGCCCTTGCCCACGTAGTCGTTGGCGTCGCCGGCCAGCCGCAGGGTGATGCCGCGGGGCAGGAAGGCCCCGAATGACTGGCCGGCCGAGCCGCGGAACGAGATGTCGATGGTGTTGTCGGGCAGCCCTTCGGCGCCCCATCGCTTGGTGACCTCGTAGCCGAGCATGGTGCCGACGGTGCGGTTGACGTTGCGCACCGGCAGCTCCAGCCGGACCGGGCGGCCGTCCTGCAGGGCGCCCTCGGCCAGCTGGATCAGCGTGTTGTCCAGGGCCCGGTCAATGCCGTGGTCCTGGGTGGTGGTGTTGCGCCGGGCCGCCCCCTCGGGCAGGTCCGGCAGGTACAGCACCGGCTCCAGGTTGAGCCCGTGGGCCTTCCAGTGCCCCACGGCCTCCTGGGTGTCCAGCATGTCCGCCTGGCCGACGGCCTCGGCCACGCTGCGGAAGCCCATCGCGGCCAGGTACTCCCGGACCTCTTCG
>DASXJM010000588.1:0-3242 GCA_036497405.1 Streptosporangiaceae bacterium
CCGGCTGGATGAGGTGGCCGGGCAGCTGGCTCACCAGGTGCCGCAGGTGGCCTGGGCGGGGGCGCTGGACGGTGAGCTGATCACTGCCCCGGATGCGGGGTACTGGGCGCGGGCGGCCCGCCGGCCGGTCCGGTACGCCGACGCGGTCGCTACTTTGGCGGGCCGGGATGTGGATGTGGTGATTGAGGTCGGCCCGGACGCGACGCTGACCGCGCTGGGCCCGGCCATCACGGACCGGGCAGTGTTCATCGCCGCCCAGCGGTCGGCCCAGCCCGGGGCCGGGCGGCTGCTGGCCGCCCTGGCCGAAGCCCACGTCCACGGCGCCCGCCTCTCCTGGCCCGCGATCCTGCCCCCGGGTCAGCGCGTCGACCTGCCGACGTATGCGTTCCAGCACCAGCGGTACTGGCCCACCCTGGACCCCACCCCCTCGGCGGGCGCGGAGGGAACGGGTACAGCCGGGGAGGCCCGGTTCTGGGCGGCCGTCGACGACGGTGACGTTCCCCGGGTCGCCGGGCTCCTGGGCATCAGCCCGGGTAACGGTGACGATGCCGGCCCAGACGCGGGCGCGGGCCAGGCCGGGCTGGCCGGGGTGCTGCCGGCGCTGGCCGCCTGGCGGCGCCGCGAACACGACCAGGCCGCCACCGCATCCTGGCGCTACCAGATCACCTGGAGCCCGGTCCCCGTCACGGCGCCGGTCCGGGTACCCGCCACCGACCCGGGTACGGCCGGAGGCGGGCTGGCTGGGCGGTGGCTGATCGTAGCCCCGGACACCGGCGGGATGGCGCAGTCGCTGGCGGCGGACTGCGCGGCCGTGATCAGCGGGCACGGCGGTCGCGTCACCGTCCTCCGGGCAGCGCCCCATGAGCTGGGCCGGGACACCCTGGCCGGCCGCCTGCGCAGCGTCACGGACGGCACCGCCGGTGCTCCGGTGGCCGCCGCCGGCCAGGAGGCGGACGGCCATGGCGAGTCAGCGGCGAACGGCGGACTGGCGGCGAACGGCAGCGGGTCAGGGCCCGGCACCGGATCCGGCGGTCCGCTGGCCGGGGTGATCTGCCTGCTCGCGGTGCCCGGCCCGGACGCAGGCCCCGAAGCGGATCCAGGCTCCGAACCAGGTCCGGGCTCCGGACCAGACGCTGCGGACGAAGCCGCCACCCGGGGCACGGCGGTGCCGGCCGGGACGGCCGGGACGCTCGCCCTGATCCAGGCGCT
The DNA here is from genome assembly GCA_036497405.1 of Streptosporangiaceae bacterium. Classification (GTDB taxonomy): domain Bacteria; phylum Actinomycetota; class Actinomycetes; order Streptosporangiales; family Streptosporangiaceae; genus Bog-532. The sequence continues at coordinate 1,210 of DASXJM010000588.1, forward strand.
GGGCGATGCCGGGATCGCAGCGCCGCTGTGGGTGCTGACCTCCGGGGCGGTCCAGGCCGGTCCCGGTGACACGCTGACCGATCCGGTCCAGGCCCAGGTGTGGGGACTGGGGCGGGTCGCGGCCATGGAACATCCCGACCGGTGGGCCGGCCTGATCGATCTGCCGCCGGTGCTGGACGAGCGGGGCGCGGCCGGGCTGGCCGCAGTGCTGGCCGGGACGACCGGGGAGTACGAGACCGCAGTCCGGGCTGGGACCGTGCTGGCCCGGCGGCTGACCCGGGCCGCCCAGCCCCGGGACCGGGAACCATGGCAGGTCTCGGGCACGGTACTGGTCACCGGGGGTACCGGGGCGATCGGCACCCAGGTGTCCCGGTGGGCCGCCCAGCGCGGCGCTGGGCGGCTGATCCTGGCCAGCCGGTCCGGGCCGACCGCCGCCGGAGCCGGGGCATTGGCCGCCGGGTTGGCCGGGACCGGGGCCACCGTGACCGTCGCGGCGGCTGACGTCGCGGACCGGAGCAGCGCCCGCGCCCTCCTCGACTGGGCGGAGCAGGACGGGCCGCCGGTGCGGGCCGTCTTCCACACCGCCGGCGTCCTGGACGACGGGATCCTGGACCGGCTCGACGACTCCCGGCTGGCGACCGTACTCGAACCCAAGGCCGGCGGGGCCGCGATCCTGGACGAGCTGACCCGCGGCCGGGACCTGGACGCGTTTGTGCTGTTCTCCTCGGCCGCGACGGTGTTCGGCGGTGCCGGGCAGGGCAACTACGCGGCCGCCAACGCCTACCTCGATGCGCTGGCTGAGCACCGGCGGGCCCGGGGACAGGCCGGCACCAGCATCGCCTGGGGCCCGTGGGCCGGCGCCGGGCTGGCCGGGGGCAGCGCCGCCGTGCGCGACCGGCTGGCCCGCGGGCCGCTTCCCCCGATGGACCCGGCGCTGGCGATCCGGGCGCTGGGGCAGGCCGTCGATGCCGGCGAGCGGTGCATCGCGGTGATGGACGTGAACTGGGAACAGTTCACCGCGTCGCCCGGGGCCGGGCAGGTGCCTCTGCTGAGGGAGCTGCCCGAGGTGAGCCAGGCGGGCGACGGCCCGGACGGAACGGCCGACGCCGGCCGGGACGACCTGGCCCAGCGGCTGGCCGGGCTGTCCCGCGCGGCACAGATCCGGGCCCTGACCGAACTGGTCCGCACCGAGGCCGCCATCGTGCTCGGCCACGCCTCGGCCGAATCCCTCGAACCCCAGCGTGCGTTCCGGGACCTCGGCTTCGACTCCCTCACCGCCGTCGAACTCCGCAACCGGCTCTCCGGGGCCACCGGCCAGCTGCTCCCTTCCACGCTCGTCTTCGACTACCCGACCCCGCACGCGATCGCCGAAAAACTGCGGGCCCTCATCGCCCCGCAGAGCGAAACGCCCGCCCAGCCGGTGCTGGCCGAGCTCGACAAGCTCGAATCCATGCTGTCCGCGATGACCCTGGCGAACGGCGACCCGGACCAGATCACTTCCCGCCTCGAGTCCGTCATGGCGGCGTGGAAAGAAGCCCGCACCCGCACGGGTGGCGAGGCGGATGTGGCCGCGAAGCTCGAATCGTCGACCGATGATGAGGTCTTTGACTTCATCGGGAAAGAGCTCGGGATTTCCTGACTTCTGTGCGCGCTGATGATGTCTCATTGAGGTGACTGAGTTTGACTGAAGAGCAGATCCGCGAAGACAAGCTTCGTTATTTTCTGAAGCGGGTTACGGCCAATCTTCATGAGACCCGGCAGCGTTTGCAGGAAGTCGAGTCGGCCCCCGCCGATCCCATCGCCATCGTGTCGATGAGCTGCCGTTTTCCTGGTGGCGCGAACAGCCCGGAGCGGTTGTGGGAGCTGCTCGCGGACGGCCGGGACGCGGTTACCAGCTTCCCCCAGGACCGGGGCTGGGACATTGAGGAATTGTACGATCCCGACCCGGACCGGCCCGGCACGTCGTATTCGCGGTCAGGTGGCTTTGTTTTCGACGCCGGCGATTTCGACGCCGGGTTTTTTGGCATCTCGCC
>DASXJM010000589.1:0-6130 GCA_036497405.1 Streptosporangiaceae bacterium
GGCGTCGACAGCTGGCGCCGGGTGGTGGCCCAGGCCGCCTCGGCCGGCATCCCGTCGCCCGCGTTCTCCTCCTCGCTGGCCTACTACGACGGCCTGCGGGCGGAGCGTCTGCCGGCCGCGCTCATCCAGGGCCTGCGCGACTACTTCGGGGCCCACACCTACCGCCGGGTCGATAAGGACGGCACGTTCCACACCGAGTGGGGCGGCGACCGCAAAGAGCACTCTGCGTGACCGAAACGCCGGTCCGGAACCACCATCCACATCCCGCTGTGGTGCCGACCGTATTACCGGCCACTCGCCCGGGCACAAGGCCCGGGACTCGCTGGGCCGGTTAGACCGGCTCGCCGTAGCCCGCTGCGGTACCTCCCGGACCAGCGGTGACGCAGGCCGGTCCCCGCGGCGGCCAGCACAACCACACCGGCCAGGACTAGGGGCCAGCCGCAGAAGGCCAGGACCACGAGGACCGCGATCGCGGCCACGGCGGCGGCCAGGCGGACGCGGCCGTGGAGGATGCGGGCCGCTGACACCGTGCAGCCGAGGTAGACGACCAGGAACAGGGTGGTGGGGAGGCCGATCAGCTGGGCGGTGCCGACCAGGTGGGCGGCGTAGAGGGCGATGACGACCAGGCCGGCCAGGGCGCTGGCGGCCAGGATCGGGCGGTTGCCCGCCCCGCGCCCGGCACGCTCCCCGCCGGACAGCTGGCGGGCCATGGCGGCCGCGCCGGACAGGTAGGCGTTGACCCCGCCCAGGGTCAGGACCACCGCCGCCACCGCCGCGGCCACCGGCCCGGCCGTGCCCACCGCGCGGGCCAGCAGGCTGGCCAGCGGCACGTCGGTGCCGGCCGCCGGGCCCAGCACGGCGATCGTGGCCACGGCCAGGGCCACGTAGAGCACGGCCGTCACCGCGAACGCGATCCCGATGACCCGGGGCAGCTGGCGGTCGGGGTCGCGGAACCGCGTGGTCAGCGGGGCCACCGCCTCCCAGCCCACGAACGACAGCATCAGCGTGGCCGCGGCCCGCCCGATCGCGCTCCAGCCGTGCGGCGCGAACGGCGCCCAGTGGCTGGCCCGCGCGCCCGGCGCCGAACCCGTCACCGCGACCACGATGATCACGGTCAGCAGCGCCACCAGCACCAGCTGGGCCGTGCTGCTGGCCCGAACGCCGCCCAGGGCCAGGGCCAGCACGACCAGCAGCAGGAGGGCGGCCACCGCGCAGCGGGCCAGCGGGCCGCCGCCGGTCACCCCGGTCACGTAGCCCGCCCCGATCAGGCAGACCACCGGGGCGCCGCCGATCACCCCGGCCAGGAAGCACCAGCTGACCACGCGCCCGGCCATCGGGCCCAGGCCCGCGGCGGCGTAGCCGGCCACGCCGTTGGCCTGCGGGTGGGCCCGGCCCAGGGCCGCGAACACCACCGCGAACAGCGCCGACACCCCGAGCAGTCCCACCCAGGCCACGATCGAGGCCGGGCCGGCCTGGCGGGCGGCCAGCCCGGGCAGCAGGAGCAGCCCCGGGCCGAGCAGGGCGCCGATGTAGAGGGCGGTGCCGCGGGGCACCGACAAGGTGAAGGACTGGCGGTCCCGGCTGGCCGGGCCGGTGGCTGGCGTGCTTCGCAACATGCCTTCAGCGTCACAGAAAAGCCGTCGCACGCGATGGCAAAGTTGATGCCGATCAGGCCATCGGACGCAATCAACCGACATTAAAATATAAAAATGTCGTCAGAAGTTGCGCACCACTCGCCAGACCGGATAGATCGCGCCATCGTTAGCCGGCTGCAGGTCGATGGCCGGCTGCCCAACGTGGATCTGGCCGAGGCCGTCGCCCTGTCCCCGTCGGCCTGCCTGCGCCGGGTCAAGGCCCTGGAGGCGAGCGGGATCATCGCCGGCTACCGGGCCGAGGTGGACCGGGTGCAGGCCGGCCTGGGCCTGACCGTGTTCATCGAGCTGAAGGTCGAGGGTCACTCGCGCGAGGTGTCGGCCCAGCTGGAGGCGGCCCTGACCGCCATCCCGGCCATCGTCGCCTGCCACCTGATCTCCGGCTCGGCCGACTTCTTCATCGAGGCCGCCGTGCCCGACCTGGCCGGCTACGAACAGGTCCTGCTCGACCAGATCCTGGCCATTCCGCAGGTGATCAGCGCCGAGAGCACCTTCGCCCTGCGCACCGTGCTCAGCCGTGGCCCCCTGTCCCTGGAGCACTGGAAGTAAGGAACGCCGGCCGCCCGGGCGCGGTATGACCTCAGCCCGCCCCGGGCTCAACCTGCCCAAAGACCGCGTCCTGTTTGTCGCCCAGCCCCCGCATATGGGATCGTGCCCTAGCCGGCGTACGCCACAATGGGCTTGGCGCTGGTAGAGGACGGGAGCGGGACACATGGTGAAGCTGCGATGGCCATGGTCATGAATTCGGTAATTGTGAGCGACGGTGCGGCCGGGGAGACCTCGGGCGGCCGCGACCACCAGGAGCTTGATCTTGGGCCGGTGGCCGCCATCAGCGACCGCGGGCTGCGGCACGAACGCAACGAGGACGCGGTCGGGCTGGCCACGGTCGAGACCGCCGACGGCCTGGCGGTGATCTCGGTGGTCTGTGACGGCGTGTCCAGCGCGGACCGCCCGGACGAGGCGTCGCTGGCCGCGGCGTCGGCGGCGGTGCAGGTCCTGTCCGCGGCCGCGCAGGCCGGTACCGACCCGGCCGCCAGCTCGGAGGAAGCCGTGACCGCGGCCCGGGAAGCGGTGGCCGGTCTGGCCGGTGCGCCGGGGGAGACCCCGGCCGCCACCTACATCTCGGCCGTCGCGACCGGGGACACGGTCACGCTGTGCTGGCTGGGGGACAGCCGGGCCTACTGGCTGGACGCCACCCCCGATCCGGTCGCGCAGCAGCTGACCCGGGACGACTCGCTGGCCGAGGAGATGGTGGCCCAGGGTCTGCTGCCCGAGTCCGAGGCCCTCGAGTCACCCCAGGCCCACGTGGTGACCCGCTGGATCGGGGTCGGGGCCCGGGACGCCAGCCCGCACGTCGCCCAGTTCACCCCGCCCGGCCCGGGCGCCCTGGTGATCTGCTCGGACGGGCTGTGGAACTACGACCCGGACGGCGGCAAGCTGGCCGCCCTGGCCCTGCCGGGCGCCCTGACCGAGCCCAAGCCCGCGGCCGCGGCCCTGGTCCGGTTCGCGGTCGAGGCCGGCGGACTGGACAACATCACCGTGGCGATCACCCCTTGGCCCCTCCAAACGTCACCGTGACCTGCTGAAAGCCCAGCGACTTGAGCATCCCGGTCAGCATGGACTGGGTGTTCTTCTGCGCCTGGGTCAGCAGCGGGCTGCTCTTGGCCGCGTTCTGGATCTTGGTCTGCGCGGCCTCGTAGACCTTCTGCTGGTTGTTGGGGTTGCCGGAGAAGAAGTTGCCGATCCGGTTGGCCAGCCCCTGCTGCTGGGCGTACACGTAGGACCGGTGGACGTCCAGCACGGCCGGCTCCAAATGGGCCTTGGGCAGGGCCACGGTGACCGCGGTGCGATTCGCGGAAACGCTGATGGCTGGCCCTTTCAGCTGGGAAAAGTCGACGTAGGCGATATCGCTGCCCTGGCCCACGAACAACGTGTCGCTGCCTTCGATGAATGAAGGCAGGAGTGAATGGCTCTTCAGGTCAACGACGACTTCGAATGACCCGGTGGCCGCTTCGTAGCGGCTGAGCTGGCTAATTGATTTCAGCACCACCGGCTGGCTGCGGTCGGTGGTGGTTTCCCCGAACGGATTGCGCAACTGGGGCAGCAGGTGCACCGCCGCCAGCACCAGGACAATCACCAGCAGGCCCACGATGATGGTGATCCCGGCGGCTATCTTGCCCAGCACGGAACCACGTTTCTGCAGGACCACCGTTGTCTGTTCCCGGGGCCCCTCTTCGGTCGCATTGCGGGAGCGTTGGGACATTATGTACCTCGCGCCATCTCGGTTGATCTTCGGTCCGGGCCGCGCACATAAATGTCTATGCCCGGGCATAACCGAGGTATGTTCCGGATGGCCTGGCGAGTGAACCGCAGAACCGGCCGCGAGCGGCCATTCCGGCCTCGCCTGGGCGGATGCCTGCTGTGGTTCCTGATCCTGATCGCGATCGTCCTGGTCGCGGCCCTCTTCCTCGGCGGCTTCCGCAAAGGCACCCATTCCAGCCCGCCCCCGCGCCCGGTCCCGCTCAGCCTGGGGCAGCTCCGGATCTAGGCGTGCTGGGCGTTGGCGGCGTCCTCCAGGCCGAGCAGGCCGACCGACACCTCGCGCATCTCGACCTTGCGTATCTTGCCGGTCACGGTCATCGGGAACTCATCCACCACGTGCACGTAGCGGGGGATCTTGTAGCGGGCGACCTTGCCGGTGCAGAACTCGCGCACGCCGTCGGCGTCCAGCGGCGGGGCGCCGTCGCGCATCCGCACCCAGACCATCAGCTCTTCGCCGTACTTGACGTCCGGCACCCCGATGACCTGGGCGTCCAGCACGTCCGGGTGGGTGTAGAGCAGCTCTTCGACCTCGCGCGGGTAGATGTTCTCGCCGCCCCGGATCACCATGTCCTTGATCCGGCCGGTGATGTTCACGTACCCCTCGTCGTCCATGATGCCCAGGTCGCCGGTGTGCATCCAGCGCGCGGCGTCGATGGCCTCGGCGGTCTTGTCCGGCTGTTCCCAGTAGCCGAGCATCACCGAGTAGCCGCGGGTGCACAGCTCACCGGGCTCGCCGCGGGGCACGGTCAGCCCGGTCTCGGGGTCGATGACCTTGACCTCCAGGTGCGGGCCGACCCGGCCCACGGTGGACACCCGGCGCTCGATCGAGTCGTCGAAGCGGGTCTGGGTCGACACCGGCGAGGTCTCGGTCATGCCGTAGCAGATGCCGACCTCTTCCATGTGCATGCGCTCCACCACCTGTTTCATGACCTCGACCGGGCAGGGCGAGCCGGCCATGATCCCGGTGCGCAGGCTGGTCAGGTCGTAGTCCCCGAAGCCGGGCAGGGACAGTTCGGCGATGAACATGGTCGGTACGCCGTACAGCGAGGTGCAGTGCTCGTCCTGCACCGCGCCCAGGGTGGCGGCCGGGTCGAACGCGGGCGCCGGGATGATCATGCAGGCCCCGTGGCTGGTCGCGGCCAGGTTGCCCATGACCATGCCGAAGCAGTGGTAGAAGGGCACCGGGATGCAGATCCGGTCGGCCTCGGTGTACTGGCAGAGCTCGCCCACGAAGAAGCCGTTGTTCAGGATGTTGTGGTGCGACAGCGTCGCCCCCTTGGGAAATCCCGTGGTGCCCGAGGTGTACTGGATGTTGATCGGGTCGTCAGCGCTCAGCGTGGCGCTGATCGCCGCCAGCGCGGCCGGGTCGGCCCCGCGTTCGGCCCCGGCCACCTCGTCCCACTCTGCGCTGCCGAGCAGGATGACCTGGTCCAGGTCCGGGCAGGACGGGCGGACCTCGTCGATCATCGCCGCGTAGTCGGACGAGCGGTGGGCCCGGGCCGCAACCAGCAGCCGGACCCCGGACTGGCGTAGCACGTACGCCAGTTCGCGGGCCCCGTACGCGGGATTGATGTTGACCAGGATCGCGCCGATCTTGGCCGTGGCGTACTGGGTCAGCGTCCACTCGGCGCAGTTGGGGGCCCAGATCCCGACCCGGTCGCCCTTGCCGATCTCGCGGCCCAGCAGGCCCCGGGCCAGCGCGTCCACGTCGGCGGCCAGCTCGGTGTAGGTCCACCGGCGGCCGGCCGCCACATCGACCAGGGCCTCACGGTCGCCGAACCGGCTCGCGGTCCGGTCGAAGTTCTCCCCGATCGTGTCGCCGAGGAGAGCCACCGGGTAGGTGCCGGCGGCGTAACTGCGCCCTGCGGGCAGGCTGGTGTGAGGCATCGACGTCGTTACCTCGTCCTGGTGGGCTAGCACAGCTTGTTACTGGCTGGTTAGCACGATCACACCAGCAGGCGGGGGTGTCAACGACGGGCGCGGACTTACTCGGCGGCGCTGGGGCCTGCCGTCGGGCTGCCGGCCTGCTGCTTGGCCACCTCGGCCCGGACCTCGTCCATGTCCAGGTCCTGGACGGCCTTGATGACCTGCTCGAGCGCGGGAGCGGGCAGCGCGCCGGGCTGGGAGAAGACCAGGATGCCGTCGCGGAACGCCAT
>DASXJM010000590.1:0-7722 GCA_036497405.1 Streptosporangiaceae bacterium
CGCCCTCTTTGAGCAGCCCGGACTTTTCCGCGGACTGGATCATCCGCAGGGCGATGCGATCCTTGACCGAGCCGCCCGGGTTGAAGTACTCGACCTTGGCGAGGACGTCCGGCCCGGGACCGGCCAGATGCAGGTCCCGGGTCACCTCGCGCAACCTGACCAGCGGGGTGTTACCTACCGTCTGGGTCAGGGAATCGTATACGTGCATGTTCGTCGCGATCCCTCATTGGCCAGGGGCCAACGGCCCAGGTGGGCCGGCCCTCACTGGTTCTCCTGGCTGCCCCTGACGTTATCCGACCCGAGGCCGGGACGCGCAGCCAGTCGCGACGACATAAGCTACCGATCAGTAGTAGGTGGTCACGCTCAAAGGAGGCGGATGCCATGCCGGAAGCCGTTGTCGTCGCGACGGCGCGATCCCCGATCGGCCGCGCGTTCAAGGGTTCCATGACCAGCATCAGGCCGGACGACCTGACCGCTCAGATCATCACGGCGGCCCTGGCCAAGGTGCCGCAACTCGACCCCGGCGACATCGACGACCTGCTGCTGGGCTGCGGTCTGCCCGGTGGCGAGCAGGGCTTCAACATGGCCCGGGTGGTGGCGGTGCTCCTCGGCCACGACAAGCTGCCGGGGACCACGGTGACCCGGTACTGCTCGTCGTCGCTGCAGACGACCCGGATGGCGTTCCACGCGATCAAGGCGGGTGAAGCCGACGTGCTGATCTCCGCGGGGGTGGAGACGGTCAGCCGGTTCGCCCACGGCAGCAGCGACTCCTGGCCGGACACGCACAACGGCGAGTTCGCCGGCGCGGAGACCCGGACCCAGCAGAGTGCCGAGGAGAACGCGGGCACCTGGCACGACCCCCGGGCCGACGGCAACATCCCCGACGTCTACATCGCGATGGGCCAGACCGCCGAAAATGTGGCCGGGCTCAAGGGGATCAGCCGGGCCGAGCAGGACGAGTTCGGGGTCCGCTCGCAGAACCTGGCCGAGAAAGCCATCGCCGACGGCTTCTGGTCGCGCGAGATCATCCCGGTCACGCTGCCCGACGGCACCACCGTGAGCAAGGACGACGGCCCGCGGGCGGGCACCACGCTGGAAAAGGTGTCCACCCTCAAGCCGGTGTTCCGGCCCGACGGCACGGTCACCGCGGGCAACTGCTGCCCGCTGAACGACGGCGCCGCCGCGGTCATCATCATGAGCGACACCAAGGCCGCCGAACTGGGCATCACCCCGCTGGCCCGCATCGTGTCCACCGGCGTGACCGCGCTGTCCCCGGAGATCATGGGTCTGGGCCCGATCGAAGCGTCCCGGCAGGCCCTGGCCCGGGCGGGCATGGCCATCGGCGACATCGATCTGGTCGAGATCAACGAGGCGTTCGCGGCTCAGGTCATCCCGTCCTACCGGGAACTAGGCATCGACCTGGACCGGCTGAACGTCAACGGCGGCGCGATCGCGGTCGGGCACCCGTTCGGCATGACCGGGGCCCGCATCACCACCACGTTGCTCAACAGCCTGAATTTCCACGACAAGACGCTCGGGCTGGAAACCATGTGCGTGGGCGGCGGCCAGGGCATGGCCATGGTGCTGGAGCGCCTCTCCTGACTGGTGTTTATGCCGGGGCGGCGGGTACGCTCGCCGCCCCGCGGGACCCTCGGGAAAAGCGCGCGCGCAACCCGGGCGTAACCAGCACGAGCATGACAACGAGAAGACAGAGCGGATTAACCTGGCATTAAGGAAAGGTTGCTTCCAGGGCTTGTCACAGGCAGGTCACTGAGGCAGGCTCACAGCAAGAGGCTTCACCACCCCCTGGAGGTGCCAATTGCCGCTGACTCGCTCCCTGGAGACGCACAAAAATCTGATCGCGCGCATACCCCGCGTCACCGGTAGTGACCTTCGAGAGTGGTTCGGACGTGTGGAATCCGGTCCGGCCTTCCTGCGCTGTGAAGAGCGCGCCAACTGGCTAGCCGACGAGCACGGCATCTCGCACGGCTACGCCAACGCCATCGTGCACGAATGGGAGATGCAACGGCGTCTCCGCCTCAACGCCATCTGACGGCGTTCCCCGGGCCGTTACCGGCCCCCACTGACTTCTTTCTGGTGCGCTGGCTGGGCCCGCGGGCCGGGTTCCCCACGGGCGGGCCCGCCAAGCCGGCCCAGCTGAGCCACGTCTGACGCCGGGCTGAGCCTGTCACACTGGGCCCATGAGCGCAGAACAAGCCCAGCAGTTCTTCCGCGACCACCACCGGGCCGTGCTGGCCACGATCCGGTCCGATGGCCTGCCCCAGATGTCTCCCGTGTCGTGTGCCGTCGACGACGATGGCCGGGTGCTGATCAGCACCCGGGCGCCCGCGATCAAAACGCGTAACCTGCGCCGCAACCCGTTCGCTTCGGTCTGCGCCTTCACCGACGGTTTCTACGGCCCGTGGGTCCAGGCCGAGGGGACGGCCGAGATCATCGCGTTGCCCGAGGCCATGGACCTGCTGGTCGACTACTACCGCCGGGTCTCTGGTGAGCACCCGGACTGGGACGACTACCGGGCCGCCATGGAACGCGACCAGCGGGTCATCATCCGGATCACGATTTCCCGGGCCGGCCCGTCGGTCAGCGGCTGAATCAGTGGCATTACCCGAGTAGCAACGGCGGATTCGTGGCTGGCCGGATGGGCGGCGGACAGTCCAGAAATCGATTTCGGGTGACATCCGCCCTGGTATTTGGCGACCGCTATCGGAGGAGCGCCGCGGTCGGCCGCAATCCGGCCGTGGCCTGGCCGCGCTATCGAAGTCCCCGGTGACCGGTACGTGCCTGGCCTCCGATTTGCGGCGTTACCACCTTGCACGCACTGGCTGCGTAATTCGCACAGCGAACGATGCCTCAAGATCGTCTTAAGAAAACGGCGCTGAGCTCACGTTCAGAATGCAAGACCATCTGCACGTGCAATATGTAATGCACACGCCAGCGCCGCCAACCGGCGCGGCGCCGGGGATCCAGCACCCGGCACCGCGCGCCCAGCTCCGCTTGTGGCCATTGGACATACCAATGTTAAGGGTGCCCCCGGTCGGACTCGAACCGACACTAGCGACCCTTTTAGGGGGGCGGCCTCTGCCCTTGGGCTACGGGGGCTGGCCAATAATACCCCGCAATTCTTCATAACCGAAGGCTCGCGATATTCGGACTGGCGAGTATCGCTGACCCGGTTTATTCAATTAGCCATTACCGCAGGCCGGATGCGGAGTGTAACCATCTTGGTGACATATATAAACTCTCTGTAACCGAACTGGTGCATTGCTGCCGCCCGACGCCGCTCCAGTCTCATTTCTGATCAAATTTCTCAGCCCGCCATTGCCGCCCTTACCAGGCACAATGCATTTCGTCTGTGCATCTGCACGGTTGAACCGTGCAATACAGATATAAATCGGTCGCAGGTTGGATCACGACCCGGCGAACTAGCTTGCCGCCCCACCAGCACCTGTGGTGTCAGGGACCGCTCAGGCTGGGGACGGCGGGGTGGCGCCGGCGGGGTCGGGGGCCCCGAGGCCGGAGTAGTCACGGGCGCGGCGGAAGATCGTGTCCAGCATGGCCGGGGTGATACGGCCGGTGAACGTGTTCTGCTGGCTGGGGTGGTAGCAGCCGAGCATCAGCAGCGGCTTGGCGTCCGGTTCGGGCCGGGCCAGCTCGACCTCGGCGCCGTGGCCGAAGGCGGGGCGGCGGGACGGCAGCGTGTAGCCGGTCTGGCGCAGCACCGGCCACAGGGCCTGCCAGGCGAAGCCGCCCAGGCAGACGGCGACCCGGGCCGACGGCTCGATCCGGCGGAACTCCTCGGCCAGCCAGGGGGCGCAGGTGTCCCGCTCCTCCGGGGTCGGCTTGTTGGCGGGCGGGGCGCAGCGGACGGCCGCGACCATGCGCGCGTGCCGCAGCCGCTGGCCGTCGCCGGCGGTGACGCTGACCGGGCGATCGGCCAGGCCGCAGCGGTACAGCGAGGCGAACAGGAAGTCACCGCTGCGGTCGCCGGTGAATACCCGCCCGGTCCGGTTGCCGCCGTGGGCGGCCGGGGCCAGGCCGACGATCACGATCTCCGGCTCGTCGTCGCCCCAGCCGGGGATGGGACGGCCCCAGTAGCGTTCGGTGGCGAACGAGCGCCGCCGGACCCGGGCCACCTCCTCGCGCCAGTCGACCAGCCGCGGGCAGGCCCGGCACACCGACTGCCGGGCCACCAGGTCGTGCAGGCTGGGTGCGCCCACGGCCAGCTCGCGGACCTGGGCGGCATCGTGCGCGACCGGGGTGGCCGCGGTGGCCGGATCCTCGGGCCAGCCCGTCCCGGGCGGCACCGGGTCTCGTGAGTCGCCGGAGTCGCCTGGGGCTGCCGGGGCTGGTGTGGCCGTGGAGGTGGGGTCGCGGCCGGGGCCGGGCGGGGGTGTCATGGGCTCGGGGCGGGGGCCGGGCGGGGGTGTCATGGGCGCGGGGCAGGGTCCGGACGGGCCAGGGACCAGGCGATGCCGTCGAGGATGTCGTGCTCGCTGACCAGGACCTCGGGCAGGCCCAGCTGGATCATGATGCGGTCCAGGATCAGGGCGCCGGCCCCGATGACGTCGATGCGGCCCGGGTGCATGACCGGGATGCGGGCCCGCTCGGCCCGGGTCTGGGCCAGCAGCCGGGTCGTCACCTCGTGCACCTGAGCCGCGGTCAGCCGGCTGTGGTGCAGCCGCTCGGGGTCGTAGCCGGGCAGGTCCAGGGCGATGCCGGCCACGGTGGTGACCGAGCCGGCCAGGCCGACCAGGGTCCGGGCCCGGGAACTGTCGACCACCGCCGCGGCCTGGGCGATGGCCTGGTCGATGTCGGCGGTGGCCGCGGCGATCTGGGCCGGGGTCGGTGGGTCGTCGCGCAGGTGGCGTTCGGTCATCCGGACGCAGCCGATGTTGACGCTGAGCGCGGCGGCGACCTGACCGTCCTGGCCCAGCACGAACTCGGTCGACCCGCCGCCGATGTCGGTGATCAGGTACGGGGCGGGCACCGCGGCGCCCAGCTCGGCGGTGGCGCCCAGGAACGACAGCCGGGCCTCCTCGTCGCCGGTGAGGACCTCGGGACCGGTACCGAGCACCTCGGTCACCCGGCGGGTGAACTCACCGGCGTTGGCCGCGTCCCGGGTGGCGCTGGTGGCCACCATGCGGACGGCTTCGGCCCCGTGGCTCTCGATCAGCTCGGCGTAGCCGCTCAGCGCCTTCAGCGTGCGGTCCAGCGCCTCCGGGGCCAGCCGGCCGGTGGTGTCCACGCCCTGGCCCAGCCGGACGATCTCCATCCGCCGGTCCACGTCGCTGAGCGTGGCCCGGCCCTGGCTGGCGTCGGGGTCGACGTCGGCGATCAGCAGCCGGATCGAGTTGGTGCCGCAGTCCACGGCGGCCACGCGGCGGGTCATGGGCAGTCCTCCGGAACGCAGGGGCCGTCCGACCACCAGGCGCCGACGGCGTCCGCGGTCTCCCGGCCGAACGGGTTGGCCCCCGGCACCGCCAGTTCGTGGGCCAGCAGGGCGTGCAGGCACTTGACCCGCTCGGGCATGCCCCCGGCGCTCTGGGTGCCGTCCGGCAGCGGCTTCAGCCCGGCCGCCACCGCCGCGTCCCGGCGCCGGGCCACGTAGTCGTCGTGCGCCGCCTGGTAGGCGGCGCGCAGGTCCGGGTCCTCGGCCAGCCGGGCGGTCATGGTCTTCATCCGTCCGGCCGCCTCCAGGCGGCTGACCGCGGCCGCCGCGCGCGGGCAGGTCAGGTAGTACAGCGTGGGGAACGGGGTGCCGTCCGGCAGCCGCGGCGCGGTCTCCACCACGTCCGGGCGCCCGCACGGGCAGGTGTGCGCCACCGCCCGCAGGCCCCGCGGGGCGCGGCCGAGCTGGGCGGCCACCACCGCCTCGGTCGAGGAGTCCATCACTTGCGCGGCGGCTGGTCCGCCTTCTTCACCGAACCCCACAGCTTCGAGTACCACGACGTCGGCGTGGGCGTCTGCCTGGGGGTGGCGTCCGGGGCGGGGCTGTTGTTGCCGATGATGACGTAGCACTTCTCGGTGGGGGGGCACATGTGCAGCTGGTCGCGCGCCTGCTGCTCGATGTAGTGAGGGTCCGAGAACTGCTGCTGCTGCGTCTGCAGGTTCTTGACCTGCGCCGACAGCGACTCCTGAGTGTTCAGCAGCTGGTCGATCTGCTGCCGCTGGCCGATGTACTCCCGCACCGGGTAGGCCAGGCTGAGCGCGATCGCACACATCACCACGGCGAGCAGGGCCGCCCGCCCCGTCAGCTTGGTCGGCCGCAGCGGCGGCCGGGCCGGACGGGGCGGGCTGGGTGGCGATGAGTCCGGGCGCGGAGCCCGGGGCGGGTCGGCCATCAGGCCCGTTCCGCGAACCTCGGGTAGGCGCCGACGCCCGCGTAGACGGCGGCGTCACCGAGCAGTTCCTCGATCCGCAGCAGCTGGTTGTACTTGGCCACCCGCTCACCGCGGGCCGGGGCGCCGGTCTTGATCTGGCCGCAGTTGGTGGCCACGGCCAGGTCGGAGATGGTGGTGTCGTCGGTCTCACCGGACCGGTGGCTGATGATGCAGGTGTAGCTGGCCCGGTGGGCGGTGTCCACCGCGTCCAGGGTCTCGGTCACGGTGCCGATCTGGTTCAGCTTGACCAGCAGCGAGTTGGCCGCGTGCTCGGCGATGCCGCGGCGCAGCCGGACCGGGTTGGTGACGAACAGGTCGTCGCCCACCAGCTGCACCTGGTCGCCGACGGAGGTGGTCAGCGTGCGCCAGCCGTCCCAGTCCTCCTCGGCCAGCGGGTCCTCCAGCGAGACGATCGGGTAGCTGGTGACCCAGTCGCGGTAGATGGCCGCCATCTCTTCGGAGGACTTGACCGAGCCCTCGAAGGCGTAGCCGTCCTCGCCGTAGAACTCGGTGGCGGCGGCGTCGATGGCCAGGCCGATGTCCCGGCCGGGGCTGAAGCCGGCCTTGCCGATGGCCTCCACGATCAGGTCCAGCGCGGCCCGGTTGTTCTCCAGGTCGGGGGCGAACCCGCCCTCGTCGCCAACGCCGGTGGACAGGCCGTGCTGCTTCAGCACCGACTTGAGCGCCTGGTAGGTCTCGGCCCCCCAGCGCAGCGCCTCGGTGAACGTGCTGGCCCCGATGGGGGTGATCATGAACTCCTGGATGTCCACGCTGTTGTCGGCGTGGGCACCACCGTTGAGGATGTTCATCATCGGCACCGGGAGCAGGTAGGCGTTGGGGCCGCCCAGGTACCGGAACAGCGGCAGGCTGGCCGACGCGGCCGCCGCCTGGGCCACCGCGATGCTGGCCCCGACCATGGCGTTGGCCCCGAGCCGGGACTTGTCCGGCGTGCCGTCCAGGTCGATCATGGCCTGGTCGACCAGGCGCTGGTCGTCGGCGTCGAAGCCGAGCAGCTTGTCCTGGATCTCGCCGCTGACGTGGCCCACGGCCCGGGTGACACCCTTGCCGCCGAACTCGTCGCCGCCGTCCCGCAGCTCCACCGCCTCGAAGGCGCCGGTGGAGGCGCCGCTGGGTACTCCGGCCAGGGCGATCGTTCCGTCATCCAGGGCCACCTCGACCTCAAGGGTCGGGTTACCCCGGGAATCCAGGATCTGCCTGCCGTAAATCGAGCTGATCGAGGCCACCGCCGGCTCCTCATGTCCTGTTCAAGAGTGTGTGCGTTATCAGTCCGTGTTCGAGCCTAGTGGAGCGCGCGGGCCCG
>DASXJM010000591.1:0-4180 GCA_036497405.1 Streptosporangiaceae bacterium
CGGGTCAGCGCGGACTGCAGCGGCCGGATGACCTGGTCCAGGGTGCTGGCCGCGTAGTTGTCGGCGATGGCGGCCAGCTCGGCGATCCGGATCGGGGCCACCTCCTTGGTCACCACCTCGTTGCGGGGCAGGTAGCCCTCCTTGGCGATGGTGGCCAGCCGCACCTCGACCCGTTCCAGCCGGGCGGTCTCGGCGGTGATCTTCGCGGTCAGTTCGGCCCGGCGCAGCCGGAGCATGCCGCGCAGCTCGGACTCGCTGACCTCGGTCTCGAGGATGGCCCAGACCTGGGGCAGGGTGAAGCCGAGGTCGGTCAGGGCCAGGATGCGGTTGAGCCGCGGCAGCTGGTTGGCCTCGTAGCAGCCGTGCGCGGTCACCGGGTCGACCAGCCGGGGCAGCAGCAGCCCGGTGGCCTCGTAGCAGCGCAGCATGCGGACCGAGACCATGCCGATGCGGGCAAATTCCGTCGTCGTGAACACGGGCACTCCACTGGTCGCCGTCAGTTACTCGTGAGTAGAAATGAGCTCACGAGTAGTCCAGCGTCCGGTAGGTCGCAGATGTCACGCTGGTCACGAAGTTTTGCCCGCACGCCCCAGGGGGCGCCCCGTGACCGGAACGCCCCCTGGAACAAACGTGCAGCTAGTGGCCCACCGGCCCAGTAAGCAGGCTCAGTAAGCGCGCCCGAAGATGACCCGCTTCCCGTAGGCCGACGGGCTGCCGCACTTGATGCAGGGCCCGGTCTCGGGCTCCCCGTCGAGCGGGATGCAGCGCGGGGTGGCCGCGGTGTCGGCCTTGATCTTGTCCTCGCAGTCCTCCGAGCCGCAGCTCAGGGCCCGGGCCCAGCCGGTGGCCACCGCCGCGGCGAATTCGTCCCAGTCGTCGGTGGTGACCGTGTGCTCATCCCGGAACGCGGTGGCCCGCTCGAACAGGAACGCCTGGAACGCCTCCAGTTCGTCGGTCAGCCGGGCCGGGGCGCCCTCGAGCGAGATGGGCTCCTTGGGCCCGCCCAGCCGCTTGGCCATCACCGCGGTGCCCGCGGCCAGGTCGCGCGGGCCCAGCTCCAGCCGGATCGGCACCCCGCGCAGCTCCCAGTCGTTGAACTTGAACCCCGGTGACAGCTGGGGCCGGTCGTCCACGTGGGCGCGGAGGCCCGCGCCGGCCAGCCGCTGGGCCAGCGCGGCCGCGGCCGCCTGGACCTCGCTGGCCTGTTCGCCGCGGCCGATCGGCACGATGACCACCTGGTACGGGGCCAGCCGGGGCGGCAGCACCAGGCCCTTGTCGTCGCCGTGGGTCATGATCACGCCGCCGATCATGCGGGTGCTCATGCCCCAGGAGGTGGTGTGGGCCAGGGTGAGGTTGCCGTCCTCGCCCGCGTACTGAATGTTGAACGCCTTGGCGAAGTTGGTCCCCATGTAGTGCGAGGTGCCGGCCTGCAGGGCCCGGCCGTCCCGCATCATGCCCTCGATGGTGAACGTCCGGGCCGCACCCGCGAACCGCTCGCCGGGCGTCTTCTCGCCCTCGATGACCGGCATGGCCGCCACCTCGCGGGCGGTGCGGGCGTAGATGGTGTCCAGCGCCAGCATGGTCTCCCGCATGGCGTCGGCCTCGTCCGCGTGCGCGGTGTGGCCCTCCTGCCAGAGGAACTCGGTGGTGCGCAGGAACATCCGCGGCCGCAGCTCCCAGCGGACCACGTTGGCCCACTGGTTGAGCAGCATGGGCAGGTCCCGGTGGGAGCTGATCCACTTGGCCATGAACTCGCCGATGACCGTCTCGGAGGTGGGCCGGACGATGAGCGGTTCCTCCAGCGGCTTGCCCCCGGCGTGGGTCACCACGGCCAGTTCCGGCGCGAAGCCCTCAACGTGTTCTGCCTCACGTTGCAGGTAGCTCTGCGGGATGAGCAGCGGGAAATATGCGTTCTGGTGTCCGGTCTCCTTGATGCGCCGGTCCAGATCTGCCTGGATCAGCTCCCAAAGCCGGTATCCGTAGGGGCGGATGACCATCGTGCCCTTGGCCGGGCCACGGTCCACTAGCTCCGCTTTGAAGACCAATTCGTTGTACCAGGCGGAGAAGTCTTCGCTCTGCGGCGTCACTCCGCGTTCGTCTCGAGCCACATGGACGAGGTTAGACCAGTAACGTGGGGTCCCAGGCCCGAAGCGAACCGCCCATGTATCGGATGTGGCTGCGGGGACGCCTGTTTTGTCGCAATGATGGAATTTGACCGTAGTAAGGCCTTGCCCTAATCAACCTCGGGGGTGACCCGGAACATGAGTAGCGGATGGCCTCCGGAGGAGGACGACCGCCGGTGGCAACCGGCGAGACATCCTTCCGCCGTCGGCACGGCCCATGATTCCCGTGGCGCCGAGCGCGGCTACTCAGGCCGGTACGACCAGGATGGGCAGTACGGCCCGGACGGGCAGTACGCTCCCGACGGGCAGTACGCCGACGTCCCCTACGGTGACGGCCCCTACGGTGACGGCGAAGCGGGCTGGTACAACGTCCCCGAGAGTGGCTACGCCCACCCGGACTACCAGCCTCAGCCCGACAACGCCGGCTACGGCCAGGTCAGCTACCCCGACGTCTACGACCTGGGTTCCAACGGCCACCCCGGCTTCCCCGGTCCGTCCGGGCACCCGGGCGTGGAGTACGTCGAGCACCCCAGCTTCCCGAACCTGCCCGCCCAGGGCTACGGCGCCCCGGAGGGTTACGGTGCCCCGGCCCCGGACGGCTACGAGCAGGGCGGTTACCCGGCCGGATACGCCGAGCCGGGCTACGACCCGGCCGGCTACCAGCAGCCGGGCCACCCCGGTCAGCCGGGTCACCCGGGCGGCCAGCCCGGCCATCAGGACTACGGCTTCCAGGATTACGGCGACGACCGCTACAACGACCCCAGCTTCGGCGACCCGGTCTACGAGGACGTCCCCTACGGCGGGTACGGCGCGCCCGCCCAGGCCTACCCCCCGGCGGGCTACGACCAGGGTGGCTATCCCCAGGCCGGGTACGCGGACCAGGGCGGCTACGACCAGGGCCTCGGCTACGGTCCGGACCCCGGCGCCGGCTACGCGGCCGGTCCGGGCTACCCGGCACCTGACCCCGGCCCGGCCGGTTACGTGGCCGCCGAGTACGCGACCGGCCAGTACCCGGCGGGCGTAGGCACGCTCGGCGAGCTGCCGGGCGGGATGCCGGATCCGGCCGCCCGCGGCATGCTGGACGCCTCCGGCATGCTCGACGCCACCGGCATCGAGGACCACGCCGACCTTTACAACTTCCACCCCGGCGCCAGCGCCGAGGCCGGTCACGCCTTCGCCAACGCCCCGGTCGGCACGCTGGACACCAGCGGCCTGGCCCCCGGTATCTCCGACACCATGATCGACGGGCACGCTCCGATCCTGGATCCGGCCCAAGCTGCCGACCACACCGGCGTGCTGGACGGCGGCACCGCCTCGACCTACTTCGCCGGCCCCATGGCCGGTACCGCGGCTCCCGTGGCCCCGGCCCCGCCGGCCAGCCCGGCCCGGGGCACCGGCGCCACCCCGGCCTTCTCCGACCTGGGGCCGGCCGAGATCACCTCGCTCGACATGCCCGCCGCGGCCGCGTTCGACCGCGTCCCGGCCGACGATGTCAGCGGGACCGGGGCCAGCAAGACCGGTGGCACCGGCGCCCTGCTCCGGCCCCGGACCAACGCCCGCCCGGCGGGCCGTCGCCGCGGCAGCAGTGGCGACCGCCGGCTCTGGCTCGCCCTCGGCGGCGTGCTGGTCGTGGCGGCCGTCGCGATCACCGCGATCGTCCTGGTCGCCTTCCCGTCCGGCCCCGGCGGCCCGGCCCACCGGCTGACCGCTCCGAACCAGCTCAGCGCCTTCGCCCGCCGCCCCGCGCTGGAGCAGCAGATGAACGTCAGCCAGCTGCGCCAGGACGTGGTCAGCATGAGCTCCGGCCAGGCCCGGAACGTGGTCGAGGGCGTCTACGAGGCGGGTAACTCGAACGCGGGCAGCACGCCGCAGATCATCCTGCTCATCGGCGGCAACCTGGACAACGCCTCGCCGGTCGACTCGGTGACCAGCTTCACCAAGCGCTTCAAGGGCGCCACCATCACCAGCGCGGGCGCCCTCGGTGGCAAGGCGGTCTGCGTCAACGCCACCGCCTCCGAGCCCGGCAGCGTAGCCATGTGCGCGTGGTTCGACAACGA
>DASXJM010000592.1:0-14254 GCA_036497405.1 Streptosporangiaceae bacterium
GACACCCTGGAAGAGGTCATGACCGTCCTCGACGGCCTCCGCGAAGGCGGCCGCCTGGTCGGCATCGTCAGCCACGTCGCCGAGCTGCGCCAGCGCATCCCGGCCCAGATCCACGTGCGCAAGGCCCGCACCGGCAGCACCGTCGCCCTGGCCGCCCGCTGACCCGGGGCGCCCCAGGTCACCTCCAACTTGCACCCTGATCTCCCACCCTCGGCCTGCTCCCACCTCCGGCTTGCTCCCACCTCCGGCTTGTGAAAGTTTTCACAATCCGGCTCGTTTGGATGGTCGCCCCGTCACAGCGCACGATGGGGGCATGCGCCTGCATCCCGTGGCGCGGCTGACCGGGCTGAGCCCGCGACGGCGCGCGTTCTTCGCCGGGGTGACGCTTATCGTGGTCGCGCTCGCAGCCACCGGCGGCCTGCGGCTGGTCCTGGCCAGCGGCAACCAGACCCGGGCCGCGGCCGCGACCGTCCGCAGTGACGTGCTGCTGGTGCCGGGGTACGGGGGCAGCACCGGCGGGCTGGACCAGCTGGCGGACCGGATCCGGCAGACCGGGCGGCGGGCCACCGTGGTCGCCCTGCCGGGCGGCGGCACCGGTGACCTGCGCGCCCAGGTCGGGGTGCTGAACCGGTACGTGAACGAGGCCCTGAACGCGGGCTCGGGCCCGGTCACGGTCATCGGCTACTCGGCGGGCGGGGTGGTGACCTGGCTCTGGGACGTCGACTACCACAGCACCTCCAGGGTCCGGCGGATCATCACCCTGGGCTCGCCGCTGCACGGGGCCAGCCTGGCCGCGCTGGGCACCGCGTTCGACCCCAGCGAGTGCCCGGTCGCCTGCCAGCAACTGGCCCCCGGCAGCAGCCTGCTCACCGAGCTGCAGCGGGCCCCGGTCCGGCGTCCGCCGTGGCTGTCGCTGTGGACCACCGGCGACCAGATCGTCCAGCCCCCGGACTCGGCCCGGCTCCCGGGCGCGGTCAACGTCCCGCTGCAGTCGGTGTGCGCCGGCATCAACGTCGGCCACGGTCAGCTGCCCACCAGCGCCCTGGTGACCGGGATCGTCCTGCGCGCCCTCGGCGCCGCCGCGCTGGCCGACCCGGGCGCCAGCCAGTGCCAGTCCCTCCAGCGTCTGGGCCGGTAATTAAGCCCCGAATATGCCGAAATTAAGCGCCGAAACGCAGAAACTTCGCGGTGCCGAACATTGGTGCTGGAAGCTTCTCATTTCTCTGTGATCTACGTCACGTCCGTTCTGGGTATCATGTCCTGACCTGCACCAAGTTGCCGCAGGTCTTTGTGTTATCCCCAGGTTTGAGCCGGCCGGGTACTTCGCCTATTCAAAACATTTCTAATTGCCGAAATGCCGAAGGCTGCCATTAATATTCCTGACGTGCCTGTGGGGGGCCGTTGAATTCGGAAGCAATGATCGGCCTGGGTTTCCGACTTCACCGCTCCCCGTGGGAGAACGTTCATTCATATGACCAAAGGGGAGTAATGAACAAGGCATCCTCCGCGCTTCTGGCTACCGCGGGCGTCACCGTGGGCCTGCTCGGCTTCGCCCTCCCGGCCGGCGCCGCCGTCAGCGCCGGCCCCAGCGGGAACCCGGCGCCGGTCATCGGCCAGCCGCCGTCCGGTCAGTCCGGCAACGGACCGTCTGGCCCGTCCAGTAACGGCTCCACCGGCTCCAAGGGCAGCGGCCCCACCGGCTCCAAGGACGGCAGCGACCAGGGCAAGGGCGGCAGCGACCAGGGCAAGGACGGCCGCGGCGACAAGGGTGGCCGCGGCAGGACCGGCGACCCCAATCCGTACCCCACCAAGACCAAGAGCCCCTGCCCGACCCGGACGCACAAGCCGTGCCCGCCCAAGCCCTGCGAGGCCGTCGTGGTCAAGCCGTGCAAGACGCACAAGGACAAGGACGGTCACCTCACCAGCTACCGG
This sequence comes from Streptosporangiaceae bacterium, assembly GCA_036497405.1. Taxonomy (GTDB): domain Bacteria; phylum Actinomycetota; class Actinomycetes; order Streptosporangiales; family Streptosporangiaceae; genus Bog-532. The sequence goes on from DASXJM010000592.1 coordinate 1,933, forward strand.
CAGGCGCCGAAGCACGTCCTGGTCTGCAAGCCGAAGCCGTGCCCGACCAAGGCCAAGCCCTGCCCGCCCAAGTGCAAGAAGCACCAGCCGCACAAGCACCCGCACCCGCAGAAGTACGCCGGTGTTAACTAGCCGGTACGCCTGAGTGATTCCCCGTCACGTTTGTGGCGGGGAATTACCTTTTTCTCACGCTGACAACGTGAGTACCAAATAGTATTTAATAACAAGAGGGTAACAGCGGTAATCCAAACGACCGGCTCGCGAGTCTTAATTCGCGTGCATAAACAGTTCCGCCGTTTCGACATTGCCGTCGGCGTGGTATTTGCGATCCTGGTCATCATCGGCGTGGTGACGGTCAGCTCGAGTTCCAAGTCCACGGCGAATTCTGCGCACACCGCACGGGCCACCGTCGCGGCCAGCTCGGCATCGGCGCCCGCGGCCACCCGATCGGCCACCCCGGCCCCGCCGACGGCGACGCCGCCCACGCCGTCCAGGACACCGAGGCGGCCGCCCCCGGTTCCCGCCTCGGCCCCGGCGGCCGCTCCCGGCCGGGCCGCCCCGGCCACCCGGCCCGCACCTCCGCCGACCGCGCAGGCCGCGCCGCCGCCTCCGCCACCAGCCACCCACGCCGTGTCCGCGGCGCCGGCCGGCTGCACCCCCAAGACCAACGCCGGTAACTGCTACGAACCGGGGGAGTTCTGCCGCGACTCCGACCACGGGTCCACCGGGGTGGCCGGTGACGGCAAGCGCATCGAGTGCGAGGACAACGACGGCTGGCGCTGGGAGCCGATCTAGCCCGCCTGCTACCCGGTGACGTCCTTGGTGGCGAAGTTGGCCCAGGCCGCGGCCAGGAACACCAGCACGTAGACGGCCTGGATCGCGAAGCCGCGCTGGATGTCGCGCCAGAAGATGGGCTGCCGGAAGAAGTCGATCCAGGCCAGCCAGTACCTGGTCGGCAGGTAGGGCTGGATGGCCGACGCGGCGTTAAGGGTGACCAGCACCTCGCTGGCCACCAGCGCGGCCAGCGCCCCGATGGCCGCGCCCAGGGCCGAGTCGGCCAGGGTGGACAGGAACAGTGCGATCGCGGCCACGCCCAGCATGGACACGGTGATGAACCCGACCGCCCAGGCCACCCGCTCGCCCAGTTGCAGCAGCGACAGCGGCGCACCCGACAGGGACGTAACCCCGGAGCCGGCCTGGATCCCGCCCGTGGGCAGGCCGCCCGCCGCGCCGGCCACGCCGCCCGCGCCGGACTGGGCCACCGCCGCCGGGGCGCTGGCCGCGCCCGGGCCGAGCAGGAACACCCCGATCAGGTACGAGGTCACGGTCACGGCGACCACCGCCAGCAGCACGAAGGCGGTCAGTGCCAGCAGCTTGGCCACCAGCAGCCGGGTCCGGCCCACCGGCCGGATCAGCAGGTAGCGCAGGGTTCCACTGGCCGCTTCGCCCGCCACCGAGTCACCCGCCACCACCGCCACCGACACCGGCAGGAACACCGGCAGCACCAGGGCCAGCGCCGCCGCCGGGTAGAGCTTGCCGTTCTCCAGCACCGCCGACAGGAACGCGCTGCCCTGGCCCGGGGGCGGGGTCAGGTGGGTGACGGCTACGAATATCGCCACCACCAGCGGCAGGGCGCAGATCAGCAGCACGCTGATCCAGGTCCGCGGCCGGGTGAACAGCTTGTACAACTCGACCGTCACCACTGGTCGTCTCCGCTGCCGGTCGTCCTGAGCACCACGTCTTCCAGGGTCTGGTGCTGCGGGGTGATCGAGGCCACCCGGATCCCGGCCCTGACCAGCTGCTGGTTCAGCTCGGCCGGGTCCGCGTGCCGGATGACCAGGTGCGCCCCGTCGCGCTGCTCGACCTGGCCGTTCAGCAGCGTGGCCACCTGGCCCGCGTCGGGGCTTTCGACCAGGATCCGGCCGGTCGGCCCGCGCAGCGCGTCCAGGTCGTCCTGCAGCACCAGCCGGCCGTGGTCCAGGATGCCGACCCGGGTGCACTGCTGTTCCACCTCGGCCAGCAGGTGACTGGACAAGAAGATGGTCACGCCGTCGGCGCTCAGGTCCAGCAGCAGCTGCCGGGTGTCCCGGATGCCGTGCGGGTCCAGGCCGTTGCCCGGTTCGTCGAGGATCAGCAGCCGGGGCCGCCGGACCAGCGCCGCCGCCAGCCCCAGCCGCTGGCGCATGCCCAGCGAGTACGTCTTGACCGGGCGCCGGTCCACCCCGGACAGGCCGACCTGCTCCAGCGCGGTGCTGATCCGCTTACGCCGGGTCCGCCGCTCGCCGCGGGGCCCGGCCGCGTCCAGCAGCTTCAGGTTGGCCCGACCGGACAGGTTGGGGTAGGCGGCCGGGCCTTCCACCAGCGCGCCGACGTCCCTCAGCACCCGCCGGGCCTCCCGCGGCATCCGGGACCCCAGCACCTCGATCTCACCGCTGGTCGCGTAGACCAGCCCCAGCAGCATCCGGACCAGCGTGGTCTTGCCCGAGCCGTTCGGCCCGAGCAGGCCGTACCGGTCGCCCGCCCGCACGTCGAGGTCGACCGAGTTCACGGCGGTGACCGTGCCGAACCGCTTGGTCAATGACCGGGTGCTGATCAGAAGGCCTCACCCGGCCGGGACACGAGCGTGGCGGCGGCCTGCTCCAGGGTCTTGAGGGTGGCCAGCCCGGCCAGCAGGTAGGTCTCGTCGAAGTCGGCCCGGGCGGGCCGGTCCCGGTGCATCAGCACCACGCTGACCAGCGGCGAGCTGACCGCCACACCGGTGCCGTTGGTCGTGCTGATCGGGGTGCCGCCCGCGGTCTCGGCCCCGCTGAGCAGCCGCTGGCCCGCGCTGCCGCCGATGGCCAGCACCGCGAACGTGCTCAGCCCCGTGCCGTAGATGCCGATCGGCAGCAGGTCCGGGATGATCCGCACGTGCTGCCCGGCCAGCTTGATCGGCAGCAGCACCGGGGCCAGGTGGCTCAGCTCGCCGGCCAGGCTGCTGGCGGTCGCGGTGGTGTACCCGGTGCCCGGCCCGCGCTGCGGGGTCAGTACCGCCGGGTCCGGCCGCCAGCGGCCGACCTGAAAGAAGTGGGTTTCCAGCGCTGGCTGGCGAGCGCCCTTCGCGTAGACCTGAACGTCCAGCGGCAGGCCGGTCCCGGCCGCCACCCAGATATCGATCTGCCCCACGGTGGAGGCCGGGTCGGCGGGCACCACCCGCAGCCCGCTGGTGGCCTGGCCCGCCACTCGCCGCGGCGCCAGCACCGACAGCCGGGCCCTGGACCCGGCCTCGCGCACCAGCCGGCTGGCCAGCGACGGAGGCAAGAAGTCGGCCGCCTGCGGCAGCCGGACCGTGCTGCGGCCCACGATCCGGGTCAGCAGCTCGTTGCCGGAGTCCCACACGTACGAGGACCGGGCCAGCTGGTAGGTGTCCCGCTCGCTGGTGTCGGACAGCACATCGAGCCGCCAGCGCGAAGGCGAGGCCTGCCACACCTGCATCCGGGTCACCCCGTCCAGCAGCGAGGTCACGTCGCTCAGCCCCGGCAGCGACGGCAGCCCGAAGGTGGCGTTGCTCTCGGCGTACCCGGAGTAGGGGATCCGCCCGGAGTTCAGGATCCGGCTGCGCAACTGGGCCGCGGTCACCGCGGGTGCGTGGACCGGCAACGCCTGGGCCAGCGCGGGCAGCACGCACAGCACGGCCAGGCCCCCGGCCACCACTGCCCACCGCCAGCCAAGCCTGCGGCGGATCACGCGCACGAGCTAGCGGTTACGGCGTCCACGCGGCGATTCCACCCGTTTGTCCCTGGCCCACGCCATAACGGTACGATAACCCCCCGATCCCCGGGAGGGCCGGGGGAGAGGGGAGCGCAAAGTGGCTGAGCTGGTCAAAGATCATCCGGAGCGGTCCCGCTACGAGATCGAGGCCGACGGTGAGCTGGGTGGCTTCGTCCAGTACCGGCGGTCCGGCCGCGAGCTCACCCTCGTCCACACCGAGACCGACCCCCGGTTCCGCGGCCACGGCCTCGGCGGTCACCTGATCGCCGCCGTCCTCGACGACGCCCGCCAGCAGGACGTGGCTGTGATCCCGCTCTGCCCGTTCGCCCGCGCCTTCATCGCCGGCCACCCTGACTACCTGGACCTGGTCCCCGAGAACCGCCGCGCCGAGTTCGGCCTCTAATCCGTTTCCGTTCCTCGTCCCGGGGCGGTTACCGTGACGGCGTGACCGCTGAAGACGACCGGCCCGCTCCTGGTCTGGCCGGCGCCGGACCTGGCCAGGCCGTCCTGCTCACCGTGCGTTTCCTGACCGAACTGGCGCTGATCGCCGTCCTGGTCTGGACCGGGCTGGGCGCCAGCTTGCCGCTGGCGGGCCGGATCGTCATCGCGGTGGCAGCACCGGGGCTGGCCATGGTCATCTGGGGGCTGTGGATGGCGCCGCGGGCCCGCCGCCGGCTGGCCGACCCACTGCGGCTGGCCGCCGAACTGGTGCTGTTCGCGGTGGCCGCGGCCGCCCTGGCCCTGACCGGTCCGGTCCTGGCCGCCGTAGTGTTCGCGGTCATCGCCATGGGGGTGGCGATCCTGCTCCGCGCGGTCGCCCCCGGCTCCTAGCCGCCGGCACCGATCACTCCTGGCCAGCGGTTTTCTCACTGGCTCGTGGCCCGTATGTGCGCAAAGGTTCACCCACCACACCCCAGTGTGGGCAATGAACCATCGCGCACGTGGGGGTGGGCTGAGAGTGACCACGGGGCTGGTGTAGCGGGCGAGTGCAATGTACGCATTGGTCCCACTGCCGGCACTCCGGTGTACGCAAAGGGACCTGTGCGTACATTGCGGCGGCCCGACCAGCGTGATCGCTGATCCCTCATGCCCGCCAGCCCGCCGCCGGACGATCTGCCCGGTACTGACCGAGCGCGGCCTAACCGAGCAGCTCCAGCACCCGCCGCCAGGCGTCCTTGGTGGCGGCCGCGTCGTAGCTGGGGGTGCCCGGCCAGAAGAAGGCGTGCTTCACCCCCGGGTAGACGACCACCTCGTGGTCGACCTTGGCCCGGTCCAGGGCGGCGCCGATCTCCTGGCGCTGGGCCGCGTCGATCAGCGCGTCGTCCGCGCCGACCAGGTAGAGCAGGCGACCGGTGATGCCGGGAGTCAGGTCCAGGGTCGGGGTGGGCTGCCCGAGCGGGATGTCGGTACTGGGCAGCCAGCCACCGTAGAGCACCGCGGTCCGGGGGATGGGCAGCTGGCAGGCGGCCAGGTAGGCCAGGTGACCGCCGGCGCTGAAGCCGACCATCGCCGTCCGCTCGATCCCCGGTTGCCGGCCCAGCCAGTCCAGGGCCGCCGCCACATCGGCCACCGCCTGGTCCCGGCCCAGCCCGTGCAGCAGGGCGAACCCCTCCTGGCGGCCCGCGTCGGTGCGTTCCAGCCACTGGCCCGGCGCCGCGTCCCGGTGGTAGAACTCCGGGGCCAGCGCCAGGTGACCGGCCGCGGCCAGCCGGTCGGCCACCGCGCGGATGTCCGGGTTCACCCCGAACAGCTCGTGAGCCACGATGACCGCGGTCGAGGCCGGAAGCTCAGCCGCCGGGCCCAACGGCCGGGCCAGGTATGCGGGCAGCGTGGACCCGTCCGCGACCGGGATTTCGACTGATTCCGTGCTTGTCGTCGTCATGACCCCAGCCTGGCCGGACCGGATCCTGGTAACCACAGCACGCTGTTACTGGTATTGGCGTTGTTAGGCTGAGGCCATGGCCCCGCCCCGCGAATCCCGGCCCCGCGAGTCCCCGCCCCGCGAATCCCGGCCCCGCGAGTCCCCGCCCCGGGAATCCCGGCCCCGCGAGTCCCGCGAGTCCGGCGCGGACCCCCGCGCGCTCGGCCAGTTGCTGCGCGACCGGCGGGCCCGGCTCAGCCCGGCCGACGTCGGACTGCCCGCCGGAAGCCGCCGCCGCACGGCCGGGCTGCGCCGTGAGGAGGTTGCGCTGCTGGCCAGCGTGTCGCCGACCTACTACACGTTCCTGGAGCAGGGCCGCCCGGTCCGGCCGTCCGGAGCCGTGCTGGATGCCCTGGCCGACGCGCTCCGGCTGTCCGCCACCGAACGCCGCTACCTGCGCGTGCTGGCCTACGGCGACGACGCGGGCGGTGGCGGGCTCACCACCGAGCCGGCCGAGCAGCTCGATCCTGAGGTGGCGGCCCTGGTCCAGCGGCTGGAGCCGCACCCGACGATCGTCAAGGGCCGCTGCTGGGACGTGCTGGCCGCCAACCCGGCCGCGCGCACCCTGTTCACCGACTGGGAGGCGCTGCCGCCCGGTCAGCGCAACCTGGTGCGCTGGATGTTCACCACCGAGCAGGCTCGCGAGGTCTACCTGGACTGGGAGCCGGAGGCCCGGGCCATGTTGGCCCGGTTCCGGCTCGCCGCCGCCCGCCACCCCGGCGACCCCGGGTTCACCGCCTTGATCAAAGAGCTGCAGCGGGACAGCGAGCACGTCCGGGCCTGGTGGCCCCGGCACGACGTCCGCGAGATCGGCAGCGGCACCAAGAAGCTCCGGCACCCGGTCCTCGGCCCCACCGAGTACGCCCACGTGGTCCTGCAGGTCGCCGACCACCCCGACCAGACCCTGGTCACCTACTCCGTGGCCGTGGCCGTGGGCGGCTAGAGCAGGAAGCGGAACAGCGGGCTGGACGAGTCGATCTTCTCGATCGACGGCGGGGCCGCCTTCATCCGGTCCAGCAGCGCGGGCAGGTCCTCGGGCCGGGACAACTCGACGCCGACCAGGGCCGGGCCGGTCTCCCGGTTGCTGCGCTTGATGTACTCGAACAGCGTGATGTCATCGTCCGGGCCCAGCACCTCGTCCAGGAACCGGCGCAGCGCCCCCGGCTCCTGCGGGAACTCGACCAGGAAGTAGTGCTTGCGCCCCTCGTGGATCAGGGCCCGCTCAACCACCTCGGCGTACCGGCTGACGTCGTTGTTGCCGCCGGACAGCACGGCCACCACGGTGGCGCCGGGCGGGATCGCGGCCGCCCCGGCCACGCCCTCGCTGGCCAGGTCGTTCAGCAGGCCGGTGGCCAGCGCCCCGGCGGGCTCGGCGATGATCCCGTCGGCCTGGTACAGAGCCAGCATCTCCCGGCAGACCCGTCCCTCGTCGACGGTGAGCACCCGGGCCCCGGACGCCGCGATCAGCGGGTAGGTGCGGTCCCCGGCCCGGCGGACCGCGGCCCCGTCCACGAACGTGTCCACCTCGGGCAGGGTGACCGGCCCGCCCGCGGCCAGGGCGGCGGTCACGCAGGCGGCCCCGGCCGGCTCGGCCCCGATGACCCGGACCGCCGGGTGCCGCTCGCCCAGCCAGGCCACCGACCCGGCCAGCAGCCCGCCCCCGCCCACCGGAATGACGATCACGTCGGGGGCCTGGCCGAGCTGGGCCACGATCTCCCGGGCCACCGTGCCCTGCCCGGCGATCGTGCGCGAGTCGTCGAACGCCGGCACCAGCGTCGCCCCCGAGGCGGCCGCGTCCCGCGAGGCCGCGGCCGACGCCTCGTCGTAGGTGTCGCCGCCCAGCACGATCTCGACCATGTCCCCGCCGAGCATGGCGATCCGGTCGCGCTTCTGGCGCGGGGTGATCCGTGGCAGGTAGACCCGGCCCCGCACCCCCAGGGCCGAGCAGGCGTAGGCCAGGCCCTGGGCGTGGTTTCCCGCGCTGGCCCCGACCACCCCGGCCCTCCGGGCCTGCTCGTCCAGCTGGGCGATGAGGTTGTAGGCCCCGCGCGCCTTGTAGGAGCGGACGGTCTGCAGGTCCTCGCGCTTGAGCAAGACGTCGCAGCCCAGCAGCGCGGACAGCCGGCCGTTCCGCTCCAGCGGTGTGGTCGCCACCACTCCCGCGAGCCGTTCGGCGGCCGAGTCCACCAGCGCAGCGTTCACAGTCACCGGCCCAGTCTGCCGCACCCCCGGATCACCGGAGACCAATCCGCCGAGCTCCGCGCTCCGAATAAGACGCGTCTAATTGTGAGATTAACAATGCCTTATGGTCGTGTTTGGATAGTGCTATGACACCCGGGTTGACCAGGCGCGACGCATGCTGCGCGGCGGCGGCGTCCACGGCCATGGGCAAATACCTGCGCGTCATCTACCTGCTCAGCTTCCAGGGCCCCTGCGTCACCACCTCCGAGGTGGCGGCCCGGCTCGGGGTCGCGGCCCCGTCGGTCTCGGCCATGCTGCGCCGCATGGACGCCGCGGGCCTGATCACCGCGGCCGGGCCGGCCGGCATCGTGCTCAGCGAGCACGCCGAGCGACATGCCCGCGACGTGGTCCGCCGCCACCGGCTGATCGAGACTTTCCTGGTCCAGTCGGCCGGAATGAGCTGGGACGAGGTCCACGAGGAGGCCGAAGCCCTGCAGGACGTGGTCAGCGACCGGCTCATCGACCGGATCGACACCGCGCTCGGCCACCCGCACCGGGATCCGCACGGCGACCCGATCCCGCAGCCGGCCGACGGGCCCGCCGACGGTTACACCGAGGACTGGTCGCCCTCGCTGACCGGGGTGCCGGTGGGCCAGTCGTTCCGGGTCGACCGGATCAGCGACGAGGACAGCACCGCCCTGCAGTACCTGGCCGGGCTCGGGGTCCGGCCCGGCGTGATGCTCCAGGTGGTGGACCGGGAGCCGTTCGGCGGCCCACTCTGGGTCGAGGTCGACGGCCAGCGCCGCGCCCTGGGGACCCCGCTCACCCAGCTGGTGCACGGGGTGGTGAACGCGTGACCGCCGAGGCCACGTCGCCGGTCCGGACCGCCGCCCCCGAGGTCACGCTGGGCCAGCTGCGGGCCCGGGGCCGCTTCCGGGCGGTGCTCGGGCTGCTCGGCCCGGCCTTCGTGGCCGCGGTCGCCTACATCGACCCGGGAAACTTCGCCACCAACTTCACCGCCGGCGCCGCCCACGGCTACCAGCTGGCCTGGGTCATCGTGATGGCCAACCTGATGGCCGTGCTGGTCCAGTACCTCACCTCCAAGGCGGCCCTGGCCACCGGCCGCAGCCTGCCCGAACTGTGCCGGGAACGGTTCGGGCGCCGGGCCAACGTCGTGCTCTGGCTGCAGGCCGAGGTGGTGGCGATGGCCACCGACCTGGCCGAGTTCGTGGGCGCGTCGGTCGGCATCAACCTGGTCTTCGGCGTGCCCCTGTTCGTGGCCGGGCTCATGACCGCGGTGGTGGCGTTCGTGATCCTGGGCCTGCAGCAGCGCGGTTACCGCCGGTTCGAACTGGCCATCATCGCCCTGCTGGCCCTGGTCGGGGCGGCCTTCCTGTACCTGCTGGTGGTCACCGGCGGCCAGCAGTATGCACAACTGGCCGGGGGACTGGTGCCCCGGCTGGGCGGCACCGGCACGCTAGGGCTGGCCGTCGGCATCATCGGCGCCACCGTCATGCCGCACGTGGTCTACCTGCACTCGGCCCTGCAGCAGAACCGGGTCACGGCCCGTGGCCCGCGGGAACGGCGGACGCTGCTCACCGCCAACCGGTGGGACTGCTTTACCGGCCTCGGCCTGGCTGGGCTGGTCAACCTGGCCATGCTGTGCGTGGCCGCGGCCCTGTTCCACGGGGTCAGCGTGTCCGGCGTGGTCGACCTGGGCATGGTCCACACCCGGCTCGGCTCCCTGGTCGGCGGCGGGGCCGCGCTGGCCTTCGGGGTCGCGCTGATGGCGTCCGGGTTGTCGTCCTCCAGCGTCGGCACCTACGCTGGGCAGGTCGTCATGGCTGGCTTCATGAACTGGCGGATCCCGCTGGCGTTGCGCCGGTTGCTGACCATGGCCCCGTCGCTGCTGGTGCTGGCCCTGGCCGTGAACCCCAGCCAGGCGCTGGTGCTGTCTCAGATCGTGCTGTCGTTCGGCATCCCGTTCGCCCTGGTGCCGCTGCTGCTGGTCACCCGGGACCGGCTCACCATGACCGACATGGTCAACCGCCGCCTGACCACCGCCTTGATGGTGGTGACCACGGTGGTCATCACCGGACTGAACCTTTTCCTCCTCGGCCAGGCCATCCTCGGCGCCTTCTGAGGCGTCCTCCGCGGCGCCTTCCGCGCGGCCGGGCTGGCAGGATCGGATCATGAGCGCTGTTGAGCTGATCCGGGCCCCGAACCTGTCCGACGTGGCCGAGTACGCCTACGCCGCGACCGCTCCCGCCGGGTCGCGGCTGATCTTCCTGGCCGGGGCGTGCCCGCTGGACGAAGCGGGCGCCACCGTGGCCGTGGGCGACTACGCGGGCCAGGCCGCCCAGGCGATCGCGAACCTGCGCACGGCCCTGGCCGCGGCCGGGGCGGACCTGACCGACGTGATCAGCACCCGGGTGCTGGTCGCCACCACCCGGCAGCCGGACCTGGTCACGGCCTGGCAGGTGGTGCGGGACACTTTCGGTGACCACGATGTGCCCAGCACCCTGGTCGGGGTCACCGTGCTCGGCTACGACGACCAGCTGGTCGAGATCGAAGCTGTCGCCGCCGTCGCCGACTCCTGACCGGCCCGGCCGGGCCTGCGGCTACCAGAGGCCAGGCTCGCGGCTACCAGAGGCCGGACTCGCGGCCCTGGCTGACGCGGATGCCGTGTTCGGCCAGCTCGGCCACCACCCGGGCCGGGTCGTCCGGGGTGATGACCGGCTTGACCCAGCTGCCCAGCGTGATGACCAGTGCGGTGTCCTTGCGCGGGCGCCGCGGGTCGAAGTTGAACCAGTGCCGCAGGTCGCCGCTGCCGTGGATCCGCCACCGGCCCGCCACGCCCAGCGGCGACTCCAGGACCTCGCGGATCTCCGCGTACCGGATGTGCTTGGCCCCGACCAGGTAGTAGTGCCGGATCAGCAGCCCCTGGTCGTCGCAGGCGATCCGCCCGTCGTCGTACCCCGCCATGGACCGTAGCCTAACGCGGCGAACCCCTTGGCCTACTGGGGCGAACCCCGCAGCCACTTCTCCAGGGTGCGGCGGTCGCGCTTGGTCGGCCGGCCCGCGCCGCGATCGCGGATGGCCACCTGGAGCGGACGCTCGCGGGGCGGCGGGGGCGGACTGTGGTCCACGTAGCATTCGGCCGCGACCGGGGCGCTGACCCGCTTGCTGATGACCCGGACAACCTTGACGACCCGGTCCCAGTCCTCCTGCCGGACCCGGACCTCGTCCCCGGGCCGGACCGGGTGCGCGGGCTTGACCCGGGTCCCGTTCACCCGGACATGCCCGGCCCGGCAGGCACTGGACGCGGCCGAACGGGTCTTGGCCAGGCGCACCGACCAGATCCAGCTGTCCACCCGCCCGGTCTCCGCATCGGCCACCCGGCCACTGTAGCCCGCCCGCCCCGCCGGGAGCCCCGGCCCGCCCGCCGGTGACCGGCCCTCCATACTGGTCGCCGTGGACGAAAATCTCCGGCGCCGGGGCGGCTGTCACCTGGTCATCGACGTGTACCAGCCCGCCGAGCTGATCCTGCAGGTGGCGGTGGCGGTGGCGGTGGCGGGGCCGGCCGGCCTGACCGTGACCGAAGACCTGGTCGTGACCCACGACGGCCAGCCGGTGGCTCCGGCCGAGATCGCCATCGCGGGGGAAGGCCGGGTCCATCTGCTGCGGGCCGCCCCCGGCCGGGTCACCGTCGACTACCTGGCCACCGTCGAGGGCCACGCCGCCCCGCCCGCGGTGACCGAGGCCGACCGGATCACCTACCTGCGCCCCAGCCGGTACGCCGAGTCCGACCGGCTGGCGGCCGTGGCCCAGGCCGAGTTCGGCGGCATCGGCGCGGCCGCCGATCTGCTGGCCGCGGTGTCGTCGTGGGTCGGCACCCAGCTCAGCTACGTGCCGGGCAGCAGCGGCCCGACCGACGGTGCGGTGCAGACCCTGCTCAGCCGGCAGGGGGTCTGCCGCGACTACGCCCATTTGGTCGTCGCCCTGCTGCGGGCGCTGGACGTGCCGGCCCGGCTGGCCGCCGTCTACGCGCCGGGCCTGAGCCCGATGGACTTCCACGCCGTGGCCGAAGCCCTGGTCGACGGGGCCTGGCGGGTGGTCGACGCCACCCTGCTGGCCCCCCGGGCCAGCCTGATCCGCATCGCCACCGGCCGTGACGCCGCCGACACCGCGTTCCTGTCCAGCTACGGCGGCGCCGTCGAGCTTTTGGCCATCGAGATCACCGCCGTCACCGAGGGCCCGCTGCCCGCCGACGACGTGACCAGCCTGGTTAGCCTGGGCTGAGGAGGCAGCGATGGCAGCAGCCAAAGACCCGCGGGACGAGACCCCGGCCGAGCGCGATGACCGCAACCTGATCGAACTCCTCCAGGAACTGCGGGTTCTCGGCCTGGGCGTGCAGGTCCTGTTCGGATTCCTGCTGGCGCTGCCGTTCAGCAACCAGTTCAAGCAGCT
>DASXJM010000593.1:0-13879 GCA_036497405.1 Streptosporangiaceae bacterium
GTGAACGACAGCTTGCGGACCCGCGAGTCGGCCATCATGGCCGCCACCACCGGGCCCGGCCGCGACGTGGACACCACGTTGACCACCCCGGCCGGCACCCCGGCCTCCTCCAGCAGCGCGGCCAGGGCCAGCGCGGTGAGCGGGGTGTCCTCGGCCGGCTTGAGCACCACCGAGCAGCCCGCGGCCAGGGCCGGCCCGAGCTTGCGGGTGGCCATCGCGGCCGGGAAGTTCCAGGGCGTGACCAGGAGCGAGACGCCGATCGGCTGCCGGGAGACCAGAATCTTGTTGCCCGCGACCGGGGCGGTGGTCAGGTTCCCGTCGATCCGCACGGCCTCTTCGGAGTACCAGCGGAAGAACTCGGCGGCGTAGGTCACCTCGGCCCGCGCGTCCCGCAGCGACTTGCCGTTCTCGGCCGACATCAGCTTGGCGAACGGCTCGGCCCGGGCCGTCATCAGGTCGAACGCGCGGCGCAGGCACTCGGCGCGCTGCCGCGCCGGGGTCGCGGCCCACCGGGGCAGGGCCTCGTAGGCCGCGGTCACCGCGGCCAGGCCGTCCGCCTCGGTGCCGTCGGCCACCTCGGCCAGCACGTTCTCAGTGGCCGGGTCGACCACGGCCAGCCGCTGGTTCTGGCCGCTCGACCACTCACCCCCGATCAGCAGTCCGGTGGGCACGTCGAAACCGGTCAGGGCAGCGAGGTCAGCACTCATGGGGCCAGGCTAACCCCGGCGGTGCTGGCCTCGGGGGCACAGCCCCCCAGACCCCCGACACAGGCTTCGCCTGCGTTGGCCTTCGGCCATCATTCGCGGTGCAGGCTGACCGGGATCCGGTACGGGGCGGCCGCATGCTCGATCAGGCGGTGGGCCAGGATCCCGTTGGGGACCATCTCCAGGCCGATCCAGTGTTTGCCGCGGCCACGCGGCTTCGGGTGGACGTACAGCCCGCGGCCGGGGCCGTGGGCCTTGACCGTGCGAACCTCCGGCCAGGCCAGCCACCAGTTGCTGCGGCCGATCCGGGGCTGGTAGCCGAGCCCGGCCCGGCTGATGGTCAGTTCGCCGAACACCGCCGGCTGGCCGCACTCGTAGGCTTCGGTCAGCCTGGGCAGCAGCTTGATCTCCATGACCCGCTCCGCTTCGCGGGCGAACGCGGCCAGACCGGCCTTGTACCTGCGGTCGGCTTCGATGGCCAGCTGATCCGGGCCGTCGACGATGCACCGGTCCAGGATCAGTGAGTCGTCGCTGGTGTCATAGCCGATCCGCACCGTGGCCGCGTCGGCCCAGCGCAGGATCTTCGGCTCCGGCTCGGTGGCGAGCCGCTGGGCGAGGCCGCCGGGGTACCAGAACAGCCGGTCCCACTTCGACCGCGGCGCGAACGCCATCAGCAGCAGCCCGCCCACCGTGACCGCGCCGACCACGATGGCCCAGAGCGGAGTGAGGCGGTGCTGCGCTTCCGGGATCACGATGGCCAGCACCCCCGCTGCGACCAGCATCGAGGTGCCGCAGCCCCACTGGGTGGAGCGCCGCCGGGCCCGGTACACGCCCTGCGGCGGGCCGCCCAGGCCGAAGCTCGCTTCCAGCCGGGCGGCCTCGGCGCCCAGTTCCCGCCGGGTGGCGCGCGGCTGTTCCAGTTCACCGGCCACGGTCAGGCCTTTCGCGACATTGGTGTCCGGATTAAACCACGTAAGCCGAGCTTGGCCGGCTTTATGGGCACTCCGTAGGGTGCCGCGACCTGACGGGGCCGCCCGAGCCCGGCTCCGTTCGCCCGGAGTTCACCGCTAGGCATCCCGGAGCCGGAGCACCAGGCCGCCGGCCAGCAGGGCGGCCGCGGCCCAGGCGGCCAGCACCCCCAGGCCAGCCCAGGGCTGGATGGGCAGGCCGGGCAGGCCGGTGGTGGCCTGGATGGCCAGCCCGGCCGTCATCGGGCCGGCCTGCTCGACGTGGCGGTACCACTGCTGGCTGGCGGCCACGTGGGCGACCAGCGGGAACAGGTACAGCAGGGCCAGCACCGCCCCGATGGCCACCGCGGGCTCCCGCACGGCGGTGGCCACACCCAGGCTGAGCAGGCCGATCAGCATCAGGTAGAGCACGGACCCGGCCGCGGCCCGCAGGACCGGACCGTCGGCCAGGGACAGCGGCGCGAACCCGTGCCCGGCGGTGAAGCCGCGCCCAGGCAGGAGCAGCCGCCCGGCCAGCAGCGAGCCGGCCACGCCCACGGCTCCGGCCACCAGGGTCAGGCCGGCCACCACGATGGCCTTGGCCGCCAGGACGGAGGTCCGCCGCGGCATGGCCACCAGGGTGGTGCGGATCATCCCGCTGGTGTACTCGCCGCTGATGGCCAGCACGGCCAGGATGGCCACGGCCGCCTGGCCGGCTTCCACCCCGGCCAGGCTGACCCGGGCCGGGTCCCCGCCGCAGCCCGCGGCCGGGCACCGGGCGGCGGCGGCCGCGGCCGCGCTGAGCAGGCCGGTCACTACGGCCGCGGCCAGCAGCAGCCAGCCGGTGACCGTGACCGTGCGCTGCTTGGTCCATTCGGCGGCCAGTGCTGCCTTCATCGGCTCTCTCTCATGCGTCGCGCCGCCGGATCAGCACCACGGCCAGGGCGAAGGCCAGCGCAACCCAGCCGCACAGCACCGCGAACCCGGCCCACGGGGCCAGCGGGTAGTAGCCGAAGGCGGGCGCATAGGAGTTGCTGACCTGGGAGTAGGCCGGGATGCTCTGCTCGATGGCGAACCCGGCCGCCGGGCTGACGCGCAACAGCCACTGGGCCACGCCGATCGGCAGCACCGAACCGATCCCGATCACGTAGGGCAGCACCACCGCCACGATGCCCACCGTGACCGCGGCCGCGGTGCGGCGCAAGATCGCGCCCAGGGCCACGGCCAGCACCGCGACCACGGCGATCAGCAGTGCGGTCCCGGCCACGACCCGGATCGCGGTCAGCGTGGTCACCGGGTACACGTAGCCGAACTGGGAGTGCACCACCGCGATCCCGCCCAGCACCGCGATGATCACGGCCACCAGCCCGGCCACGAACATGACCGCCGCGGCCACCAGGGCCTTGGCCACCAGCACCCGGCCCCGGCCCGGGCTGGCCGCCAGCGTGATGCGGATCAGGCCCCGCCGGTATTCGGCGGTCATGAACATGACCCCGATCACGATGGCCACGATCAGGCCGGCGAACACCCCGACCAGGTGCTGCTCGATGGTCTGGGCCCGGGCCCCGTTGCTGGGCGAGGACGGTGCGATGTCACCGGAACCGACGATCGTGAACTGTCCGCCGGCCTGGTGGACGCCGACCGTGGGCAGGTTGGCGCCGCCGACGGCGGTCCCGGGCCAGCCTCGGCCGGCCCAGGGGCCGGACCGGCTGACCTGGTCGATGGTGGCCGTGGCCTGGCTGGGGCCGCCGTCGCCCTCCGAGCCGCCGAAGCTACTGCTGGTCGTCTGCCAGCCGGGGGCGGTGGTGAACAGCCCGGCCCGTACCGAGGACGGCAGCCCGGCCAGCCGGACCTGGCCGACCCGGGTCCAGTGCCGTCCGTCGGCCGAGTCGTAGCCGGTGACCACCGCCCCGGCGCGGGTCAGCCGCAGCCAGCGGGGCTGGGCGGCGGAGACCCGGCCGGGCAGGCCCGCCACGTCCCCGGTGTAGTCGTACTGCATCCGCACCCCGTGATCGGGGGTCACCAGAACGGCGGCGTAGGCCGCGCCCGGCCGGGTGCTGGCGGTGAGGATGATCCCGGCCTTGGCCCAGGGCACCGGGCCCGGCTTGAGGCTCGCCACCGGGTTGGGGCCGATTCCGCTGGCCTGCTCGGTGGTCAGCGAGGTGACCCGGGCGGTCAGGCTGCCGTTCCCGGCCAGCGACTGACCGGCCAGGTAGTAGTTGTCGGTGACGGCCTGACCGCCGGGGCCGGTGGGCATGGTCACCGCGCAGGCCCGGCCGGTCCGCGGGGCCCGGCCGGGGCCGGTGATGCAGGCGGTGTGGCTGCTGCCCGCCGCGAACAGGCCCATCAGGTCGGTCAGCACGACGACCAGGAACAGGCCGATGACCCAGCCGCGGACCGTGCGCAGCTTGGTCCATTCGGCCCGCACCAGCTGAGCGAAACCGTCCCGGCCCACCGCCTGCGGGGACCGGTAGGGGGTGATCGCGGGCGCGCTCACCGTGCCGTCTCCGGGGCCGCCGCCTGGGCCCGGAACTCCACTTCGTCCCGGGTCAGCTCCATGTAGGCCTCCTCCAGGGTGGCGCGGTGCGCGGCCACCTCACTGAACGGCACCCCGCTCTCGCCCAGCCGGGCCACGATGGCGGGGGCGGGCAGCCCGGTCACGGTGAGCGTGTCCGGGCCGGTGGCGGCGACGGTGGCCCCCGCGTTGGCCAGCACGGTCATGGCCTCGGACCGGGCCTGGGTGCGCAGCCGGACCCGGTCCCCGGACGCGGCCGCGATCAGATCGGTCACGCTGGTGTCGGCCACGACCCGGCCCCGGCCCGCCACCACCAGGTGGCCGGCGGTGTCCTGCAGTTCGCTCATCAGGTGGCTGGACACCAGCACGGCCCGGCCTTCGGCGGCCAGCGCGCGCAGGAACCCGCGCATCCACACGATGCCCTCCGGGTCCAGGCCGTTGAACGGCTCGTCCAGCAGCAGCACGGGCGGGTCCCCGAGCAGGGCGGCGGCGATGCCGAGCCGCTGCCGCATGCCGAGCGAAAAGCCGCCGGCCTTGCGCCCGGTGGCCGTGGCCAGCCCGGTCAGCCCGATCACCTCATCGACCCGGCGCGACCCCAGGCCCTGGGAGCGGGCCAGCCAGAGCAGATGGTGGCGGGCACTACGGCTGGGCTGCAGGGCCCCCGCGTCCAGCAGCGCCCCCACGTGGCTGAGCGGGTGCCGCAGGCTGGCGTAGGGCCGGCCGCCGATCAGGGCCCGGCCCTGATCGGGCCGGTCCAGCCCGAGGATCACCCGCATGGTGGTGGACTTGCCGGCTCCGTTCGGGCCGACAAACCCGGTGACCTGCCCGGGCTGGACCGTGAACGACATGCCGTCCAGGGCCAGGGCCGGGCCGAACCGCTTGTGCAACCCGTCGGCCTCGACGGTTGCTGCGGTGACCGGTGCGTTCATACCCGGCAGGCTAGGGCGGGGGCGGCGGCGCCGTCGTCACGCCTGCGAGGGGTATTGCGCCCCGGGCCGGCCCGGCTGTGTCCCCCCTGAGAGTGATGCCAGGGCCCGACACCAGCGGCGACAATGAAGACGTGAGATCCGCGCAGCGTGGGGCCGCGACCGCGGTGCTGCTCGGCCTGGCCGCGCTGACCGAGGTGATCATCCGCGGGGTGGCCGGCCACCACTACCCGGCGGCCATCATCGCCGCCTGCCTGCTGGCCCTGGGCGGGACCCTGCCGCCCGCGTTCCTGCGTCCGGTCCCGGCCGCGGTGGCGATCGCCGCCGCCGGGGTGCTGTCGCTGCTCCTGGTCCACCTGCTCACCGTGGCCGGCGCGGCGGCGCTGCTGATCGCGGCCTGGCGGCTGGGCCGGGCCGGGCCGTCGTGGCTGGCGGTGGCGCTGGGCCTGCCCTTCCTGGGCCTGGCCCTGGACGGGGGGCACCCGATCACGATCGGCGTGGCCGCGCTGACCCCGGCCGCCGCCTGCAGCGGGCTGGCCGGGCGGGCCCGGTCCGAGGCCACCGAGCACAGCGCGGCCCGGGAAGCCATCGCCGGCCGTCTGCTCGAGCACAGCGCCCGCGGCGAACGGGCCCGCATCTCGCGGGAACTGCACGATGTGGTCGCGCACCACATCTCGATGATCGCGGTCCAGGCCGAGACGGCCCGGCTCACCGCCCCCGGGCTGCCGCCGGCCACGGCGCAGCGGCTGCGGTCGATCGGCGACACGGCCCGGGCCGGGCTGACCGAGATGCGGCGGCTGCTGGGCGTGCTGCGCGAGGACACCGGGGAGATGGCCGCGCAGCGGCAGCCCCAGCCCGGCCTGGAGCAGCTGGTGGCGCTGCTGGACCAGGCCCGGGACGCGACCGGGTCCGGGACCCGGCTCATCGTCAGCGGCCTGCCGGTCAGCCTCGACCCGGGCGTGGAGCTGGCCGCCTACCGGATCGTCCAGGAGGCACTGACCAACGCGCGGCGGCACGCGCCGGGGGCGGCGGTGGATGTGGAGCTGCGCTACGCCCGCGACGGCCTGGCCATACGGGTCCGCGACAACGGCCCCGGGCCACCGCTGGTGCCGTCCGCGGACCCGGCCGCGCCCGCGGACCCGCCCGCGGGTGGCCACGGCCTGCTGGGCATGCGGGAACGGGCCGCCGCCGTGGGCGGGGTGCTGACCACCGGCGCGGCCCGCGGCGGCGGGTTCCTGATCACGGCCCGGCTGCCGGGCAAGGCGGACCCGGCGTGAGCGGGACCGGGGTCATCAGGGTGGTGGTGGCCGACGATCACCAGGTGGTCCGGACCGGGTTCGCCGAACTGCTCGGCACCCAGCCCGACTTCACCGTGGCCGGGACGGCCCGCGACGGCGCCGAGGCGGTCCGGGTCTGCCGGGAGCTGCACCCCGACGTGGTGCTGATGGATGTGCGGATGCCCGGCACCGACGGGATCGATGCGACCCGGCAGCTGGCAGGGCCGGCCGCGCCCCGGGTGCTCATCCTCACCACCTTCGATCTCGACGAGTACGTCTACGACGCGCTGCGGGCCGGGGCCAGCGGCTTCCTGCTCAAGGACGTGACCGCCGAGCGGCTGTTCGACGCGGTGCGGATCGTCGCCGCGGGCGAGGCCCTGCTCGCCCCGACCGTCACCCGCCGCCTGATCAGCCAGTTCGCCCAGCAGGGGCCCAAGGCGGCGGCCGATGGCGAGAGCGGGCCCGGCGCCGCGCTGGCCTCGCTCACGCCCCGCGAGACGCAGGTGCTCCGCCTGCTGGCCGAAGGCCTGTCCAACCCGGAGATCGCGGCCCGCCTGGTGGTCACCGAGGAGACCGTGAAGACCCACGTCAGCCGGGTGCTGAGCAAGCTCGGCCTGCGCGACCGCACCCAGGCCGTGGTCGCCGCCTACGAGTCGGGCCTGGTGGTTCCCGGCTCCACACCGCGAGCCCGGCGGCTGTGAGTTCGCTGGGAGTTTCCTAGGAACTCCGGCTCGGGTTAAAGCCCTGCTCAGGACCTTGATCAGGTTCACATTCAGCGCGGATGGCACGCCCACGTAAGGGGCCCAGGATCGGTGGTGCTGATCGGATCGACGCACCCAATGCCTGGAGGCACTTCATGACGTCCAGCCCGCACGGCACCACCATGGTCATCGACACCGGGCTGCCCACCGGCGCCTTCACCGACCTGATCGAGAGCCACGGTCACCTGATCGACCTGATCAAGTTCGGCTGGGGCACCGCGCTGGTGACCAAGGACCTGGACCGCAAGGCCGCCGTGCTGGCCGACGCCGGGGTCGGGTTCTACCTCGGCGGGACGCTGTTCGAGCACTACCTGTGGACCGGGCGGCTGACCGACTACGTGGCCATGGTGGAGCGTTACGGGGCCACCCACATCGAGGTCTCCAACGGCACGATCCCGCTCGATCAGAGCGGCAAGGCGGAGTACGTACGCCGCCTGGCCGGGATCCGCCCGGTGCTGTCCGAGGTCGGGTACAAGGACGCCGACCGGTCCGCCCTGCTCACCCCGGCCGACTGGGTGGACGCGCTGGCCGAAGACCTGGCGGCCGGCGCGTCCATGGTCATCACCGAAGCCCGCGAGAGCGGCCGCAGCGGCATCGCCCGGGCCGATGGCCACATGCGCGGGGATGTGCTGGGCGCCGTGCTGGCCGCGGTCGACCCGGCGCTGGTCATGTTCGAGGCCCCGACCAAGGACCTGCAGGTTGAGCTGATCCGCAGCGTGGGACCCGCGGTGAACCTGGGCAACATCGCCACCAGCGACGTGATCGGGGTGGAGACCCTGCGGCGCGGCCTGCGTGGCGACACCCTGCTCGACCTCACCACCGGGGTCAGCCCGGCCACCAGCGAAGGAGCTTTCAGCCATGCGTGACATGCACGATGCCTGCCACATCGCCGTTCCGGCCCGGGACCTGGACGAGGCCCTCGACTTCTACGTGTTCGGCCTGGGGGCCAAGCTGGCCCGGCGCTACCACGACCGGATCACCCTGGACTTCTTCGGCGACCAGCTGGTGTGCCACCTGAGCGACGACATCCCGGATGAGCCGGTGATGTATCCACGGCACTTCGGGGTCAGCTTCGCGAAAGCTGAAGACTTCGACCGGCTGCTGCGGGTGGTCGAGCACCGCAAGCTACGGGTGCTGGCCGGCCCGGCGCTCCGGTTCGAGGGCACCGCCGAGGAACACCGGACGATCGCCCTGGCCGACCCGTCCAACAACGTGCTGGAGTTCAAGAACTATGTCGATCCCCGGCTTCAGTTCTAGCCTCTGGCTGGTCCGGCACGGGCAGAGCGCCTGGAACGTGGCCGGCCGGATCCAGGGTCAGTCACCCCGGGCCGGCAGCCTGACCCCGGCCGGGCGCGACCAGGCTGAGCTGGCCGCCCGCCAGCTGGCGGGCCTGGCCCCGGGCGCCCGGGCCGTCGTGGCCAGCGACCTGGCCCGCACGGCCGAGACCGCGGCCATCATCGCCGGCCGGCTGGGGCTGCCGCTGCAGTTCGACCCGCGCCTGCGCGAGCAGGACCTGGGCCAGCTGGAGGGCACCCGCTCAGTGGCGGACGACGGCCCGCGCGGCCGTCCCGGCGACGTCATCGACCAGTTCTGGGACGACCCCTACCTGCGGCCACCCGGCGGCGAGACCGTGGCCGAGCTGTACTGGCGCGTCCACGGGACGCTCAGCCGGCTGGCCGAAAACCGGCCCGGCCCCGACCTGATCGTGGTCACGCACGGCGGCCCGGTCCGGGTGGCCACGGCCGGCCGGCTGCCCCCGCCCGGCTCCCCGCTGCCCCGGGCCGTGGTCGGGAACGCCTCGATCAGCTTGTGGGCCGGCCCGGCCGGTACCGGTGCGGTGGACGCTCACACGGAGATGGTGGCGCCCTGACCGTCGACGCAGTGGGCGGCCTCGTCATCGAACCAGCGGCCGCCCTCGGCCAGGTAGCGGAAGCGAAGCGTGCGGCCGGGGGTCGTGGTCACCACCGTGCTGCGGGTGCCGTTGGACCGCTTGCGCAGCGGGTGCGCGAACGGGTCCCAGTTGTTGAAGTCGCCCACTACCGACACCGCGCCCGTGGGCTCGCTGGCCGGCAGCGCGAACGTGACACGGACCGAGCCGTCGCGAACGGGCCTGGACACCTTGATCATTGATCTCTCCACCTGAACGTGCTCATACGCCGTGACTGTTCTATCACGCTTAGTAATCAGAATGACACTGGCAGTGAGAGTCGACAAACTGACATAGAGCTTTGGCGACAGGCCAGCGGCGGAGGAACGCTGGCCCGGCCTCGTGGTGCGGCGGGGTGAGCCAGGTGGTCAGCCGGTCGCGTGCAGCCAGCGCACCGGGGCGCCGTCGGCCCCGCAGCGGAAGGCGTCAAGCTCCTCGTCCCAGGACCGGCCGAGCAGCCGGTCCATCTCGCGGCGCAGATCCGACTCGGTCTGGGCCATGGCCAGGGCGGTCCGGACCCGGCCCTCGGGGACCATGACGTCGCCGTTGCCGCCGGTCACCGCGGTGAACAGGCCCAGGGTGGGCGTGTAGCAGTGCCGGACCCCGTCACAGCCGGGGCTGGCCTCCTCGGTGACCTCGAAGCGCAGCCGGTTCCAGCCGGCCAGCGCCGAGGTGATGGCGCCCGCGTTGCCCGGGCGGCCCTCCCAGGTGAGCTCGGCCCGCAGCGACCCCGGGGACGCGGGCTGGCCGGTCCAGGGCAGGTCTACGGGCACGCCAAGAACCCCGGCCACGGCCCACTCGATGTGCGGGCAGAGCGCCGGGGGCGCCGAATGAATGTGCAGAACACCTTGAGCAGACACCGTTCCTCCTGACAAGCCGGCGACGAGGTTCGCCTTCCCCTGCGTCCTCGCGCCACTGGCCTTGTCGTGAGCAACGGCTATCCGGGCACGTGCAGCCCGCTGCCTGCATCGTATTCTGCCGTATCCGCGCCGGTGGCACCACCCTTCCCGGACCGCCCGCCGCGCAAACGCCACAGCCCGAGCCCGGCCGCGGCCACGGTCACCCCGGTCGCCGCCCACGGCACGTAGTCGCCCAGCTGGTCGTAGATGGTCCGGGAGGCGACCGTGGGCAGGGGGAGCGTCACCGTGGTCACGCCGCGCTCGGTCTGCCCCATCCAGGCCAGCGGCCGGCCCCGGCTGTCGAAGGCGTCCGAGTCGCCGGTGAGCGCGGCCTGGACCACCGGGCGGCCCGTCTCGGCGGCCCGGAGCGCGTCCAGCGACGCGTGCTGGGCCAGGGCCCAGGTGCCCTGGAACGTCGGATCGGAGGTCTGGTACACGATGACCTGGGCACCGCGGTCGGTGTCGACCCGCGACATGTCCGGGAACGCCGACTCGAAGCAGATCAGCGGGCCGATGGACAGGGACCGCCCGCCCGGCTCGGTGACCCGCAGCACGTGGGCCCCGTGGCCGGGGATCATGTTCTCCGGCGCGGCCCGGCTGATCGCGGTCAGCCAGGACAGCGCGCCGCGGAACGGGATGTACTCGCCGAACGGGACCAGCCGGGTCTTGGTGTAGGTGCCGGCGATGCCGTGCGGGCCGACCAGCACCGCGACCTTGGACTTGGCCCCGTCGTGGACCGAATCCTGGTTGACCAGGATCTGGGCCTGCTGCCGGGCCGAGATCTTCTCGATGGCGCGGAGCAGGGCGGGGTCGCTGTCCAGGTGGTAGGCGACGCTGCTCTCACCCCAGACGATGAGGTCGGCCCGGGGGCCCCGGCGGGCGTCGGTGGTGAGCCGCTGGCTGGCGTCGACCCGGAGCTTGTCGTTGTTGACCACGCCCGGCTGCACCAGCGCGATCGTCGCGGTCCCGTTGACCGGGGCCGGGGCGGTCAGCGCGAACACGACCGGGCCCGCGGCCACCGCCACTCCCGCCACCAGCGCGGCCGCGGCCCGGGCCGTCCAGCGGGCCGAGATCGCCGCGATCGTGATGGCCACGTTGGCCGCCACCAGCACCCAGCTGACCAGCCAGACCCCGCCGACCGAGGCCAGGGCGAGGACGGCCGGATGCTGCCACTGGCTGGCGCCGAGCACGGCCCAGGGCCCGCCCAGCGCCTGCCAGGAACGCAGCCATTCGCCCAGCAGCCAGCAGCTCGGCACCACCACCAGCGCGGCCAGGGCCCGGCGGGCGGTGAGCGGCGGCCGCAGCAGCGCCCAGGCCGCGACCGCGAACGGCACCAGCAGCACCCCGAGCAGCACCGCGACCAGCAGCAGACCCGGGCCGATCTCCGGAGCCAGCCAGTACATGGCGGCCATGATGTAGCCGCTGGCCAGCCACCAGCCCCGCACCCCGGCTTCGCGGGCGGTGGGGGCGTTCCGGATCACCATCAGCCCCGGGACCAGCGTGAACCAGGCCAGCACCGACAGGTCCGGGGCCGGGAAGATCAGCACCGCCAGCACCGCGCCGGCCGCCAGCGCCCCCCAGCGGGCCGGGCGGCGCAGCGCGCGGAGCGGCCGCAGAACCCGGGGCAAGCGCATGCATTTATTGTCCGCCCACCCTCGTCGTCCACGCCAATCTGGAGGAAACGTCCAGCCATTGACCGTTGCCTGAGTCAGCAATATTGTTGACTTAGGCAACCAACCTTCCATCGACTGAGGAGCGGTCATGGCGGCGACGGAAGCGGCGGTGCGGCGGCCCGCCATCGAGGACCCGGTCGCGGCGGTGCGCGCGTTCAACCGGCTCTACACCAACGTGATCGGCGTGCTGCGGGGTGGCTATCTGAACACGCCCTACTCGCTGACCGAGGCGCGGCTGCTGTTCGAGCTCGGCCAGCGGGACCGCACCGAGGTGAGCGCGCTGCGCCGCGGCCTGGACATCGACGCCGGCTACCTGAGCCGGATCCTCAGCCGGTTCGAGGGCGACCAGCTCATCACCAGGGAAAAGTCGGAGATGGACGCCCGCCGTCAGGTGATCGCGCTCACCGCGGCCGGCCGCGGCCTGCAGCAGAGCCTGGACGCCAGGGCCGCCGAGGAGATCGGCGCCCTGCTCGGCCGCCTGGGCGAGGAAGCCCAGCAACGGCTGGTGACCTCGATGCGGGAGATCACCCAGGTGCTGACGGGCGCCGCGGCGCCCCGCGCCTACCTGCTGCGGGCGCCCCGGCCCGGTGACCTGGGCTGGGTCATCCAGCGCCAGGCGGCCGGGTACGCCGCCGAGTACGGCTGGGACGAGACCTACGAGGCGCTGGTCGCCCGGATCATCGCCGACTTCGTGGACACCCGCGACCCGGCCCGGGAGGCGGCCTGGATCGCCGAGGCCGACGGCCAGCGGGTCGGGTCGATTCTGTGCGTGCGCAAGTCCGACACCGTGGCCCAGCTGCGGCTGCTGTACGTGGACCCGGCCGCACGGGGCCTCGGCATCGGCTCGAAGCTGGTCGAGGAGTGCCTGCGGTTCGCCCGGGCGGCCGGCTACACCGAGATGACGCTCTGGACCAACAGCGTGCTGGCCGAGGCCCGGCGCATCTACCAGCGGACCGGCTTCACGCTGATCGGCGAGGAACCGCACCACAGCTTCGGCGCCGACCTGGTCGGCCAGAACTGGAGCCGCAAGCTCTAGCCGCGGCCAGTCCCGGCCGGAAGCCGGCAGGAACTTCGGCAGAATCTTCGGCCACGGCCGGCGGCTGAACCGGGGACGGCCGGGTGGGCCGCGGAGCATCATGTGGCCCAGTCATGGCAGAGCGGACGCAGGCGATGCATCCCGGGGCGGTCCCACGAGGGCTGGGCGACCGGGACATCGGCGGCATGCTCTACACCGGCGAGATGTACGGGCTCCAGGTCGACCTGCTGGCCACGGTGCTGGGCGGCTCCGTGCCCCAGGCCTGGGCGGCGGTGAGCCGCTGGCGGCGGCTGGGCTACGCGGAGTCGGCGCGGCTCGGTCCCGGGCCGGCCTGGGTCTGGCTGACCCGGGCCGGGCTGGCCGCCTGCGGGCTGCGCTACGCGCCGATCCCGCCCGCGCTGTCCCGGCTGGCTCACATCCGGGCCGTGACCACGGTCCGGCTGACCCTGGAGGCCACCGCCGGATACCAGCGGGCGGGCGCGTTCTGGCGCAGCGAGCGGCGGCTGCGGGCCCGGACCGGCGGCCGGGCCGGGCTGCGCGGTCATCTGCCCGACGGTGAGCTGCACTGGCCGGACCTGACCGGCGGGGACCGGGACGGGACCGCGCTGGCCTGGTCAGGTGAATGCTGGGCCATCGAAGCCGAACTGACCCGCAAGACGGTCAGCCGGACCACGGCCATCATGCGGGACCTGCTGGCCCGGACCGGCGACTACGGCGGCCCGGCCGCCGAGGCCCGGGTGCCGGGACGGCCGGTGCGGCACGCTCGGGCGCTGTACGTGTGCTCTCCGTCGGCGCGGCCGACCGTGCTGCGGGCCCGGCGGAACCTCGGGCCGGCCGCGGCCCGGATCGAGGTCCGGGACCTGCCCGGGCCGGCGGCCCTGGAGGCGGCCGGGTGATCCGCCAGTATCTGGCTCTACTGCTGCTGCGGAAGGCCGGACGCGGGCTCCGGCGGCTGCTCACGGTGACCGCGGCGGTGGCACTGCTGGCCGCGGCGGCACCGGTGTCGCTGGTGGCGGCGGGCTCGGCGGCGGCCGCGTGGCAGTTCGGGTGGCCGCCGCGGCGGCTGTACGGGGCGGCGCTGTGGTGCCTGCCCGCGGTCGCGGTCTGGCTGACCGCCAGCGCGCTGGCCCGGCCCCGGGTGACCGATGCGCCGTACCACGCCTGGCTGAGCATGTGGGCCCTGGCCGCCGCCGGGCATCTGGCCGCGGCGGTGG
>DASXJM010000594.1:0-14078 GCA_036497405.1 Streptosporangiaceae bacterium
GGCCCGGCGCGGCTACCGCGTCATCGCCACCGCGCGGGACCCGCGCACCCTGGACGGCCTCGACGTTGACCAGCGGCTGCGCCTGGACGTGACCGACCAGGCCAGCGTGGACGCCGCCGTGGCCGCGGCCGGGGAAGTCGAGTCCTGATCTCGAACGCCGCCGTCATCTTCGCGGCCGCGGTCGAGGCCAGCCCGGCCGCCGAGATCGAGCGCATCTACAACCAGAACACGGTCGGGGCCATCCGCGTCACCCAGGCCGTGCTCCGCAGATGCGCCAGCGCCAGCGGGGCCGGCTGCTGTTCGTGTCCAGCGCCGGCGGCCGGACTCCGCTGCCGGGCAACGCCGCCTACGCGGCCACCAAGTGGGCCCTGGAGGCGTTCGCCGAGACCCTGGCCATCGAGCTGGCGGACTTCGGTATCGACGTCACCATCGCCCAGCTGGGTCCGGTCAGCTCGGGGGCCCTGGACGACATGCTGGCCTACCGCCTGCCCGACGACCCGTACGCGGCGCTGCTGGCGGGCGGCTTCCCGCCGGAGGTGATGATGACTCCCGAGCAGGTCGCCACCATCCTGGCCGACCTGGCCGAGCAACCGTCCGTTCCGCTGCGGGTGCCCGTCGGGCCGGTGGCCGAGCACATCATCGCCGCCCGCGACCGGGCCCCCTAAGACCGGCCCTTCGTCCCGGCCTGACCGGCCCGCCCCGCGGTCCGGCTCTCAGCCGGCCGATCCCGGGCGGCGCGGCGCCGGCGGGACCGTCTTGCCGCCCAGGGCCCGGTCCCGGGGGACGACCACGAGCTCACCGGACTTCCGGCGGACGGTGAAGGAGAGGTCGTCGGCCGCCTCCAGGATCCCGAGGACGTCGGCGACCTCCTCGCCGGCGTCCCCGGCCGGACGTCGCCAGCGGATCACCACCCGCTGCCCCACGTCACTGACGGTCAGCCGGACCTCCAGCCGGTAACGCACCGGCCGGCCCGGCCGTTGGCCCGGCGGCCAGCAACGTCCGCGCATCCATGCCGCGACTTTACAGCCCCGGTGAAAGGAGGCGCGGTGACGTCCTCCCCGGCCCGGTCGTGGAGTGGCTCACGGCCCGGGACGCCCGGCGGGCCAACTGTCGCCTGACGACCTGGCGAGTCCGTCCCCAACCGGAGTCGGATCGCACCGGCCGTGGCGACGGCGGCGATGTGAGAGGCTAAGAGCCGATGCCTGGAGGGCTCGCCTAGCGGCCGATGGCGGCGGTCTTGAAAACCGCTAACAGGGGTGACTCTGTTCGTGGGTTCGAATCCCACGCCCTCCGCTCTACGCCCTCCGCTGACCAGTCAACGAGGTCCCTGGCCGGCCTGGCTCAGGGCTTGCAGTATCGCGGCCACCTGCTTGGGCTCCAGGCGGCGGGTGGCGCGGCCGACGCTCAGCTCGCAGCGGACCACGTTGGGGTCGCCGGTGGGCATCGGCTTGGGCCAGACCCAGATGCCCTGCTCGTCGGCGAGGCGCCGGGCGTTGGCCGTGAACTGCTCGGGCGGGACGGCGAACAGCAGGTGCATCATCGGGGTCTGCGGCGGGTCCGGCACCACGCGCACCTCGTCGACGTCGGCCAGCGCGGCCGCGATCGCGCGGGCGTGCGCCAGCCGCTCCGGCATCTCGGCCAGCCGCTCGCGCAGCAGGTGCAGGGCGGATGCGGCCGCCGGCCACATCCCGTACAGCGTGCCGCCCAACCGCCCCCGCCACTCCCGGACCTGCGCCACGACGTCCGCTGATCCGGCCACGCAGCAGCCCGGCAGGGCCCCGATGCCCTTGTAGAACGAGACGTAAGCGGTGTCGAACAGCGCGGCGATCTCGGCCGGGGACCGTCCGTAACCCGCGCTGGCCTCCCACAGCCGGGCCCCGTCCAGATGGGCGGCCGCGCCGCGGCGGCGGGCCCACGTGATCTGCGCGACCAAGTCGTCCCAGGCCGGCAGCTGCCCGCCCAGGTCGCGTTGCGGCAACTCCAGGAGCAGCGCGGCCACCGGCTCCGCGACCGGCTCCAGATCGTCGAGTGTCAGCAGCCGATTCTGGTCTCCGACCGCGCGGCCCACCAGCGCGTGCACCCGCGAGTAGGCCTCACCCTCGTGGGTGGCGAGGTGGCACATCGGGTGCCACAGCACGGTCCGCCGGTCTCGTTCGTCCGCGTGCACCCGCAAGGTGGCGGCCTGGGCCATGGTGCCGCTGGGCAGGAACACCGCCGCCGGGAAGCCGAGCAGCTCGGCCACCATCGACTCGAGCTCCGCGACCACACCGCCCTCACCGTAGGTGTCGGGCAGCACCGACTCACCGATCGACAGCAGCAAATCGGCAGGCCGGACGTTGCCGTCGCCGGACAAGAAGGTGCGGCAGCGGTCGCGCCGGGCGCGGGTCTCTTCGTCGTCCACCACTCCACTCTGCCAGTCAGGGCCACTGAACTTCCCCTTGAATACCGGGCGGATACTGACCGGTATTGGTTCTAGCGTCCTTCTCAGCAGGAGTTTTCGACCCGCCCAGCCTGAGGAGACCGGCATGGACTTCGTTTCGATCCGCATCATCACCGAGGACGTCGACCGGCTGGCCGGGTTCTACGAGAAGGCCACCGGCCTGCCCGCCACCCGGGCCAACCAGGACTTCGCCGAGCTGGCCACCGGGGCCGGCACCCTGGCCATCGGCAGCACGCGCACAGTGCCGGTGTTCGCGCCCGGGGCCGCGCGGGCGGCCGACAACCACTCGGTCATCATCGAGTTCCACGTCGACGACGTCGACGCGATCTACGAGAACCTGACCGGCTTCGTCCCCGACTTCGTCAACAAGCCCACCACCATGCCCTGGGGCAACCGCTCCCTGCTCTTCCGCGACCCCGACGGCAACCTGGTCAACTTCTTCACCCCGGTCACCCCGGCCGCCAAGCAAAAGTTCGGCCGCTGATCTTAAGCGGCCTGAGCGGTCGGCCGTCGGGGCCGCAGGATCAGTGACCCCGCTTGTCCGGAGCCCTTGCCTTGAACCGGCCCTTCCACGTTTCTCCGCTGAGCCGGATGATCTCAATGCCCTCCGGATCCAGAATGTCCCTGGCCCCGCCGTTGCGACGTACTCGTTTCAGCGGATCTAGTTGGGGACCCACTGCTTCGACGATTTGAGCTCGTGTGACGACCTCGTCATGCTGGGCGGACTCTCTGAACAGTGCGGCGACGCGCTCGTTGGCACTCTGGCGATCCACTGGTACTCCCATCACCCCCCAGTCATGGGAAGGACGGCGCGTCAATCCCGCCAGAAGCCATACCCAGGTGGGTGGCAATGGGGCGTTGCTGCCAGGTGAGAGAACCGTGGCTTGGACGACGCCCTCAGTCAGCGGGGGCGATAGGCGTCGCGCCGGTGGGCGACGGCCAGAACGGTGACGGTGCGCCGGTCGTCGTCGACGGTGTAGAGAGCGCGGTACTCGCCTCGTCTGACCGACCGGACCTGGTCGAAGGAGTGTCCAGCGGCTTGCCCAGGCGATAGGGGTTGGCCGCCACCGGTCCGGTCAGGTGTTCAAACAGGGCGGTCGCAGCCGGGAGCGGAAGTTTGTCGAGCCGGCGCCGGGCGGCCGGAGTTAAGACGATCGTGTACGGAGTCGGCTGGCTCATTCGCCCGCCGCGCGGCGGGCGGCCAGATCGGCCGCGACCTGGTCAGCGGAGAACACCCGCCCGGCCCGCGCGTCGGCCAGACCTTCACGCAGGTCGCGCACGAGTTCGGCGTCGGACAGGACCTCGATCGTTTCGCGCAAGCGGTCGAGTTCTCCCGATGGCACAACGTCGGCGACATGCTCGCCGTGGGCGACCACGGAGACCGATTCGCCCTGTTCGGCGTGGCGCACCACTTCGGCCCAGGACGGCTCGTCCTCGGCCCGAATCGTGGCGCTGGGCTCGCTCATGCCTCCATGGTAGGTCGCTGGACTCTGGCTGGCACGGGTCGCCGGGACCGGGGGCGTCGGCCTGCCGGTCGTAAGGCTGCGAGCCCAGGGCGGGAGCCGCGCGCTAGATGATCTGCCAGCCTTCGGTGAGGACAGAGCGGGCCAGCTCTCTGAGCGGGCCAATGAGGTCACCTTCGGCGACCTGGGCGGCGCGGCCGTCGACCACGATTTCGTAGACGGGTTCGCCGGGGTGGGGGCGGTAGGGCGGGGGGGAGTCGAGTCGGGCCTGGTCAGCCAGTTGCTCCCATCGCGCAGCGTCATGGCGACCGGTGGTGTCCACCAGTGCACGGCGGATCGACCCATCGCCGTTGACCTGCGTGATCTCGCACTTCATCGTTTCAGTCTGCCCGAAATAACTGAAACCGGGCGATCACCGGAGAGTAATCGTTGGCAAAAATGTCACGGATCGTGCCGCCACGTACCGTGATAAGCGCAGCCTGACCGCGGTAAAAGCGCCGATGAGGGCGCCCGAGCGCCGACGATCGCAGGATCCGGCCCGTCGAGGCAACGGCGGACACCGACCCAGCGTCCCCAGCAGCGCTACGACTGCGGACATGCTTAACAGCGCTTCCGCTCTTGGGCGGAAACGCCGTCCGTGGACAGCAATCCCATCCGGGCGGAAGCCCGTAACTAAGGGAAACAGTTTGAAGCTCTGCGCAACCTCAAAGGAGCGTTTCCCTCGTGGGTATCACTGTGCGATCCCATTCTGCTTCATCAGCGCGTCTGCTGCTAGGTATTGGCCTGATTTCTGCCGGCGCCATCACCGTGGCCGCGTGTGGCTCGTCGGGCAGCACCGGGTCCGCCGGCGCGAGCAGCGGCGCCAGCGCCAGTTCGTCCAGCGCCAGTTCGCCCAGTGCCGCCAGCAACGCCGGGGCCTCCACCGCCAGCATCACGATCAGCGCGAAGAGCGTGTCCGGGCTCGGCACCGTCCTGGTCAACCAGAAGGGCCAGACCCTGTACATGCTGACCTCGGAAAAGGGTGACAAGATCACCTGCACGGCGAGCAGCGGCTGCCTGCACGCCTGGCCCGAGACCGACCTGCCCAGCGGCGCCACCGCAGCCAAGGCCGGCAGCGGCGTCCAGTCCTCGCTCCTGGGCACGGTCAAGGGCGCGACCGGTCAGATGGAAGTCACGTACAACGGCTGGCCGCTCTACACCTTCATCGGTGACTCCGCGGCCGGGCAAGCCAAGGGCCAGGCCCTGACCAACTTCGGCGGCACCTGGTACGTACTGAACACCGCGGGCAACCCGGTGACCGCGAAGGCGACCGCCAGCGACTCGGGCAGCAGCAGCTCCCCGTCCAGCGGCTCCGGCGGCGGATACGGGTACTGAGCCATGACCACTCACCGATGGGAAGAACCCGGCATGACCAGAACTGACCAGGCCCAGGTGCCGAACTCGGCGCACACGGGCCAGACGACCACCCCGGTCCGCCAGCTGCTCCAGGCCGCGAGCTGGCGCCCGGCCCAGATCGAGTCGTCCACCACGCGCTGGACGGTCAACGTCCTGGCCTGGGCGGGCGCCATCCTGGTGCTGCTCTCGGGCCTGGTCCACCTGAAGCTGTACGGGAGCTACAAGGGCATCTCGATCATCGGGCCGCTGTTCCTGGCCCAGGGGATCGTGGGCATCCTGCTCGCGGTGGCCCTGGCCGTGTTCCGCCGCATGTGGCTGGTCCTGGGGGGCGCGGCGTTCTGCGTGGCCACCGCGGCCGGGCTGCTGATCAGCGTGAACTTCGGCCTGTTCGGGTTCCAGGACAGCCTGGCCGTGCCCTACGCGACCTCCTCGATGGTCGAGGAGTTCATCGGCGGCGGTGTCCTGGTCGTCGCCGCCATCGCCTTCCTGGCCGGCCGGCCCTGGCGGGCGCAGGGCAGCGAGCGGGTATGGCCGCCCAAGAGCTGAGCGCTTCTGGGCGGACCGCCCAGAAAAACCAGAAAAAGTTGCGGGCCAAAACCCCAATCCCGTGGAAGAGTCCACCCGTATCAGACAGTGTGCAGAGGATGGGCATCCCAGCAGACCGTCTGCCGGACGAGACGCTCCTCGCGGGACTGGGCGCGGGCGACGCCGATCTGTCGCTGGCCTTCGTACGGCGGTTCCAGCGGGTGGTGTTCGGCGTCGCGGTGACCGTGCTGGGCGACCCGACCACCGCCGAGGACGTGGCCCAGCAGACGTTCGAACGGGCCTGGCGGCACGCGCAGGTGTACGACACCCGCCGCGGTTCGGTCCGGGCCTGGCTGTCGACCATCGCCCACAACCTGGCCGTCGACGTGCTGCGGGCCCGGACGTCGGCCCCGGTCGACCCGCAGGACCTGCCGGCCCTGCTGACCGCGATGACCGACACGCCCGAGCGGTTCGCGGTGGCCCACGACAACGCGGCCGGCCTGCGCCGCGCGCTGGCCGCACTGCCGGCCGGGCAGGCGCGGGCGGTGGCCATGGCGGGTATCTATGGCATGACGGCACGGCAGATCGCCGAGGCCGAGGGAATCCCCTTGGGCACGGCTAAGACTCGGATCAGGGACGGGATGGAGAAACTGCGCTCGGCTTATCTTCGGGAGGACGTCGGCGATGACTGAGCCGAACGGGATGAGCTGCCGCGACTTCGACGACGTGGCGGCCGAGCTGGCGCTGGGAGTACTCACCGGGCGCGAGCGGGCCGAGGCTGTCGCGCACCTGGACGAGTGCGATTCCTGCCGGGAGCACGTCCGCCAGCTGTCGCTGACCGGCGAAGAGGTACTCGGGCTGCTGCCCAGCCGGGAGCCGCCGGAAGGCTTCGAGTCCCGGGTCATGGACCGGCTCGGTGTGGCCCCCAAGCCGAAGCGGCTCAACTGGAGCCGCCGGATGCTGACCACGGCCGCGGTCGCGCTGGGCGTGGTGGCCTGCGGGATCGGCGGCTGGGCCGTGCGCGGGGCCACGACCGCGTCCCCGGCGGGCAGCACCGCCTCGGCGCCGCTGCGGGAGGCCGCGCTGCTCACCGCGGCTCACCAGAAGGCCGGCGAGATCTACATCTACGACGGCAGCCCGCGCTGGCTGTACATGGGCTTCGACCGCAAGAACAACAGCAACGAGACCGTGGTCTGCCAGCTGGTGACGCGCGGCGGTCACGTCATCACCATCGGGTCGTTCAAGCTCGACGGCGGCTTCGGCGCCTGGGGCAGCCCGGACCCGGTGGCCGCCAGCAACGTGACCGGGGCCCGGATCACCTCCATGAACGGCACCGTCCTGGCTACCGCGAGCTTCGAGAAGAGCTCCTAGCCAACCCCGATCGCCTGGCCGGCCGCGTGGGGCACCGCGGCCGGCCAGGGCCCGGGGGTCAGCTAGTCTCGCCGTTATGGGAAGCGACATGCTCCCGCCGTTCGGGTTGTCGCAGGCGCTCGGCCGGTGGCAGTGGGCCCCGGTCGTGACGGTGATAGTGGCCCTGATGGCCGCGCTCTACCTGTGGGGCGTGGTCCGGGTGGCGCGCCGTCACCGGAACCGGCCCTGGCCACGCTGGCGGACCGGGATTTTCTTGGGCGGCCTGCTGGTCATCGTGCTGGCCACCGAGAGCGGCGTCGGCACCTACGACGACACGCTGTTCTGGGACCACATGATCCAGCATCTGCTGCTGATCATGGTGGCGCCCGCCCTGCTGGTGTCGGGCCGTCCGGTCACCCTGCTCATGCACGCCAGCCGGAATCCGGTCCACACCTGGGTCAAGCGGATCGTCCGGTCGCGGGTGGCGGCCGCCCTGACCTTCCCGGCCTTCGGTATCGCCGCCTACACGGCCACGATCGTGGGCACGCACCTGACCGGGTTCATGAGCCTGGCGCTGACCAATGACACCGTGCACAACGCCGAGCACGGCCTCTACCTGGTGGTCGGCTACCTGTACCTGCTGCCGTTGATCGGCAGCGAGCCCGTCCGCTGGAAGCTGTCCTACCCGATCCGGTTGATCTTCCTGTTCATCGCGATGCCGGTGGACGCCTTCACCGGGGTGGCCCTCGGCTCCTACTCCGCCAACCCGTTCCCGGTCACCTCGGCCATGCGGCACCGCACCTGGGGCCCGAGCCCGCTGGACGACGTGCACATCGGCGGGGCCGTGATGTGGGTCGGCGGTTCCGCGATCATGTTCGTCCTGATCATGTTCGTGTTCCTGGCCTGGACCCGGCAGGGGCAGTACGCCGACAGCCGCGGCTGGCTGGAGACCGCCCGCCGGGCCAGCCTGGAACAGCTCACCACGGCCGGCACCCCGGCGGCCGGAGCCACCCCGGCCCCGTCCCGGACCCAGACCCACATCGACGAAGACGAAAACCAGCTGGCCGCCTACAACGCTTTTCTGGCCCGGATCAACCAGGGCGGTCACCAGCCGCCGTCCTGACCCGAATGACCAGAATCGCGACACGCCGGTAGCGCTGTCTACGTAAATCTAAGGATTGCGCTAGAGCCCGTCATAGAGTCCGATGCTGTGGACCCGGTACGGAATCCCTACGCGCCTGGCGCGGGCCAGCGGCCCCCGGAACTGACCGGGCGCGACCGCGAGATCAGCCAGTTCGAAGTGGTGCTGGAACGCGTCGCGCGCGGGCGCCCGGAACGGAGCATGGTCCTCACCGGCCTGCGCGGGGTGGGCAAGACCGTCCTGCTGAACACGTTCCGGTCCATGGCCATGCAGCGCCTGTGGGGCACGGGCAAGATCGAGGCCCGGCCCGAGCAGTCGATCCGGCGGCCGGTGGCGGCGGCCCTGCACATGGCGGTCCGGGAGCTCGCGCCCCGGCACCGCGCGCCGGACCGGATCGAGTACTTCCTGTCCGTGCTCAAGGCGTTCGCGCTGCGCGACCCCAAGGCCCCCAAGGGCACGTCGGTCACCATGCAGCTGGGCATCGACGTGCCCGCCGCCCGCGGCCGGGCCGACTCCGGTGACCTCGAGATCGACCTGACCGAGCTGTTCGCCGACGCGGCGTCGGTCGCGGCCGACCTGGGCGTGGGCATCGCCCTGTTCATCGACGAGATGCAGGACGTGCCCGCGCCCGACATCTCGGCCCTGTGCGCGGCCTGCCACGAACTGTCCCAGAATGGCGGCCCGCTCATCGTGGTCGGGGCCGGGCTGCCGCACCTGCCGTCGGTGCTGTCGGCCAGCAAGAGCTACTCCGAGCGCCTGTTCCGCTACGTCCGTATCGACCGGCTGGAACGAGGCGCGGCCGACCTGGCCCTGCTGGCCCCGGCCGAACGCGAGGAGGTCACGTTCGAGACCGGTGCCCTCGACGCGCTGTACCAGGCGGCCGACGGCTACCCCTACTTTGTGCAGGCCTACGGCAAGGTGACCTGGGACGTGGCCACCGGCAGCCCGGTCACCGCCAAGGACGTCAGCGTGGCCGCACCCGAAGCCGAGGGGGAGCTGGCGGTGGGGTTCTTCGGCAGCCGGTACGAGCGGGCCACCCCGGCCGAGCGCGAGTACATGCGGGCCATGGCCACGCTGGGCGACGATCCGGTGCCGACCTCGGCCGTGGCCGAGGAGCTGGGCCGCAAGCCGTCGAGCCTGTCACCGGCGCGGGACGGGCTGATCAAGAAGGGCCTGATCTACAGCTCAGAGCGGGGCGTGATCGCATTCACCGTGCCGCACTTCGGGAAGTTCCTGCGCTCCCAGCCGATCTGAGCTGACCCGGGTCGACCCGCGTCTCGGTCCCTCTAAGCCTTTCTACATTTATTCGAATAGTCGTTTAGAGAGGGGCAGAGCTTCGGTGCCGGGTGGGCGCGGCAAAGGGTGCCGTGGGGTCCAGACTGACCCGGGGGCCCGGCCGGGCCCCGATGGCACCCCGGTCATCCAGGCTGGCCCGGGCCCCGAGCCCGGCCATGGGCCGGGTGACGTCCAGTTCGGGCAGGTGCCGGAACCGGACCGGCTCCGGAGCCGGCTGGCTGGTCTCCCGGTCCGGCGCGGGCCGGGACCGCGGGGCGCCGGTGAGCACCTCGCCGCTGACCGCGTCCAGCACGGCCACCCGCACCGGAGACCGGCGCGAGCGCAGGTAGACGGCGAAGGCCACGTGAATCGGCCGGCCCCCGGTCTCGCTGGTGTACACCAGGTAGCGCCAGCAGCCCTCACGCCAGATATCGATCGGCGCCACGTCCCGGCCGTCCCCGCCGACCAGGCTGGCGTACCGGCGCCAGGTGGAGCTGCTGGCCAGCGCGGCCAGCGTCCGGTCCACGCTGATCCGCCGTACCTCGCACGGTTCGGAGTAGCCCAGCCGGACCATGGCCTCGCTCAGCTCGGGGGACAGGGCCGCCAGCAGCAGCAACTCGGCGACCAGGATCGTGATCCACAAGGCTGCCGTCCGGCCCGAGGCCGGCATCCGCAGGGGCGGCTGGCCCAGGGTGGCCAGCGCGGCCGCGGCCAGGACAGCGGATCGGCCGATGGTGCGGGCCCCGACCGGGGTGACGCTCAGGTCACCGAAGCAGCCGCAGCCCGCGTCCGGCCGGCGCTCCCGGAGCTCGATGAGCGCGCCCACCGCGATCAGGAACAGTACGCTGACCCCGGCGCGAACGATCATGGCGGGGGTCCCCGTGCCCAGTGATCCGGCGGTGACGATCAGGGCCACACCCAGCCCGAGTTCGGTCGCGCACATGGCCATGGCGATCGGCCGGCGCAGCCGGAGCGGGAAGAGCGCCGTCGGCCCGAGTCCGACGGCCACGTCCCGGGCCTTCAGGACCCGCAGGGCCTTGGCCCCGCAGCCGCCCAGCAGCATCACGGCCAGCAGGGGGATCTGCATCTCCCGGATCGCGCTGAGTACTCCGTTGGCCAGGCCACCGGGCATCGTCTAGCCGCCAATCGTGATCGTCGCGTTGAAGCATCCGCGTTCGAGATCCCCGCCGAGGTCGACGAACGCGGACATGGTCAGGTCGGCCACCCGGCCGCGCGGTGACGTGCCGCAGGTGACGCACCGGTCGCAGAACAGCCGGGCCGCGGCTCCGCAACTGGTCACCGGCAGTTCCCGGGCTCGCTGCGAGCAGTCGTTACGAACGCGGAGCATGCTGCCCAGGGACAGGTAAGGCAACTGGACACAGCCCGGTCCGGCCTGATGCGGGTCGACTGCGTACCGGTCCGCGCGGCTGGCACCCGAGCAGGGCCCGTGACCGGCCGCGGCCACGTACTGGCTGTCCAGGTGGGCGGGACCGCTGCGGGCCAGCGAGGCCCGGGTGTGCCGCCCGGGGTGGCCCCGCCCGGACTCGGCCGGGGCCGGGCTGAGGTCGTCGTGGGCCGGGGCCGACCCGTGCCCCTCACAGCCGGTCTCCGGGTCGAGCGCCGGGTAGGCCAGGCCGAGCAGGTCCTCGGGCTCCTCGCCGGCCTCGTGCCAGGTCGCGGTGCCGCTGATGGTGTCCGGTATCCCCCCACTGATCAGTGGCGGGCTGGGCGGCTGGTCAGCCCGGTAAGGCGGCTGCGATGTGGCCGGGATCAGGCCTTCGACGAACCCGGGACGGCGCAGGCCGATGACGTCGATCAGGTAGCCGGGCTGCAGTCGCGGGAACCGGACCTGGATGCGGCCGGCCGCCGGTTCGGGAATGACCAGGATCTTGCGTCCGTGCTCATTACCCTCGTCCACCAGGAGGGTGCCGGAGTCCCGCTCCACGATCGTTCCCGTCACCCGGCCGATCTCCGCCCATATACGGTCAGCAACCGTGTTACGGACATAATTGCGCTTCACAATTGCTCTATCGCCTTGCCTGAGCGCAGCAGGTGCCACCGGACCGCCCCGCCAGGCCGCGGTGGAGGCGGCCAGGGTCAGCCGCTCTTCCCCGTTCGCGGTCTGCAGAACCAGGATATGTGGGCTAACATCGAGCACAGTACCAATAACTGCATGTGTCGCGTTGCTGTTCACGAGGTCGGACGATCGCGCGGCGAGATCATCCTCGCCCGGGTCCGGGGCGCCGAAGAGCGCGGCCTTGAACCGGCGGCGGCGAGCAAAACGTACGGGACTAATAGCGTCCGTGACATCATCAACGGACGGGCTATTACTGTGCGAGCTGCGCACTTGCCCCCCATGGGATTGCATGACCTACTCTCGAAGATGCTTACTTTCAGTGGCCTACGTCAAGCGAATCGCCAACCTTTTTGCAAGGTTTACTCAGAGACACATTCGCGTTTTTTCGAATAGACGTACGAACTGAAAGAGCTACCGGGCTGATCACTGTGTGATGGTCCAAACGCGTGTTGTGCAGGTGCACGCGCAGTTACTTTGGGTGACGCCGGGGTTATGGTGTGACGTACGCCGCACGCTGGCGTGGTGCCCACGCTGACCACTGTGGGAATATCAGCGGAAAAGCCCGCGCCACCACGAGGAGGTGGGCCGTGCGCAGCACGATGATGGATGTCCCGCTCACGGTTACGTCGATCATGCGGTACGGCACCACGACGTTCGGCCGCAAAGAGGTGGTCACCAACACCGGGGACGGCGTCCGCCGCCGCACCTACGCGGAGACCGCCCGCCGGTGTGCCCGGCTGGCCCACGCCCTGCGTCGGCTGGGCGTCGACGGGGACCAGCGAGTGGCCACGTTCATGTGGAACAACGCCGAGCACCTCGAGGCCTATCTGGCCATTCCCTCCATGGGCGCGGTGCTGCACACGCTGAACATCCGGCTCGCCACGGCCCAGGTCGGCTACATCGCCACCCACGCCGAGGACTCCGTGATCATCGTGGACGCCTCCCTGGTGCCACTGCTGGCCCAGGTGCTGCCGCACGCCGAAACCGTTCGGCACGTGCTGGTCACCGGCCCGGCCGGGGACATGCCGGCGGAGGCCCAGGACCTGGCCGGCCCGGACCGGGCGGTGCACTCCTACGAGGAGGCGCTGGCCGCCGAGCCCGACTCCTACGACTGGCCCGACCTGGACGAACTGTCGGCCGCGTCCATGTGCTACACCAGCGGCACGACCGGGAATCCCAAGGGCGTGGTCTACAGCCATCGCTCGCTGTACCTGCACGCGCTGGGGCCGTCCTTCGGCAACAGCTTCGCGCTGTCCGAGCCGGACCGGGTGCTGCCGGTGGTGCCCATGTTCCACGTCAACTCGTGGGGCTTCCCGTTCGCGGCCATGCTGTCCGGGGCCACCCTGATCATGCCGGACCGGCACATGCACGCGCCCGACATGGTGCGGCTGATCGAAGCCGAGCGGCCCACGGTCGCGGCCGGGGTCCCCACCATCTGGCAGGGCGTGCTGGAGCACGTCCGGGCCCAGGGCGGCGACCTGTCGTCGCTGCGGCTGGTGGTGGCGGGCGGTTCGGCCGTGCCGCACTCGCTGATGAGCGCCTATGACGACCTGGGAGTGCGGCTGGTCCAGGCCTGGGGCATGACCGAGACCTCACCCCTGGGCAGCGTGGCCAACCCACCGGCCGGGGTCACCGGCGCCGCCGCCTGGCCCTACCGGGACAGCGCGGGCCGGTTCTTCTGCACCGTCGAGGCCCGGCTGACCGGTGACACCGGCGCCGTGCTCCCCAGGGACGGCGAGGCGGTGGGCGAGGTCGAGGTCCGCGGCCCGTGGGTCACCGGGGCGTACTACAAGGACGACGACCCGGCCAAGTTCCACGACGGCTGGCTGCGCACCGGCGACGTCGGCAGCATCGATCCCGAGGGCTACCTGCGGATCAGCGACCGCAGCAAGGACGTGATCAAATCCGGGGGCGAGTGGATCTCCTCGGTCGAGCTGGAAAACGCCCTGATGGCCCACCCCGACGTCCTCGAGGCCGCCGTCATCGGCGTCCCCGACGACCGGTGGGGCGAGCGCCCGTTCGCCTGTGTGGTCATCCGGGACGGAGTGGACATCCCCGCCGATCACCTGCGCGACCACCTGGCCGCCAGCGTGCCGCGCTGGCAGTTGCCCGAGCGCTGGGCCTACATCGACGAGGTGCCCAAGACCAGCGTGGGCAAGTTCTCCAAGCGCCTGATGCGCGAGGCCTACGCCCAGGGCGAGTACAAGGTCATCCAGCTGGGCTGACCGCCGGGCCCGGTATCCAGGTTGGAGGAGAGGTTCACTGGGGATACCCTGGTCCGCGTACTGGCGGATCGCGGTAAGCTTTCCCGCACTGCCATTGGAGGCTTCGCCTAGTCCGGTCTATGGCGCCGCACTGCTAATGCGGTTTGGGTTTACCGCCCATCCGGGGTTCAAATCCCCGAGCCTCCGC
>DASXJM010000595.1:0-2028 GCA_036497405.1 Streptosporangiaceae bacterium
TGGCGTCCTCGCTGGTGACCGGGCGGAGCACCACCGGATGGCCGTAGGTCCGGCCGTCCCCCTGCACCCCCACCGACCGAACGTCGGCCAGCAGGACCACCGGGCACTGCCAGATGCGCCGGTCCAGCCCGGCCCGGGACATCTCCTCGCGAACGATGGCGTCGGCCTCGCGCAGGATGGCCAGCCGCTCGGCCGTGACGTCGCCGATGATCCGAATGGCCAGCCCGGGACCGGGGAACGGCTGCCGCCAGACGATGTCATGGGGCAGGCCAAGCTCCTCCCCGACCGCGCGGACCTCGTCCTTGAACAACGCGCGGAGCGGCTCGACCAGCTCGAACTTCAGGTCGGCGGGCAGGCCGCCCACGTTGTGGTGGGACTTGATGTTGGCCGTCCCGGTGCCGCCGCCGGACTCGACCACGTCCGGGTAGAGCGTGCCCTGGACCAGGAAGCGGGCCGGATCGCCCTGGCTCTGGGCTTCGGCGGCAATGTCGGTGGCGGCGCGCTCGAAGGTGCGGATGAACTCGCGGCCGATGATCTTGCGCTTCTGCTCGGGGTCGCTCACGCCGTCCAGCGCGCCGAGGAACTCACCGGCCGCGCTGACCACCATGAGCCGGACCCCGGTGGCGGCCACGAAGTCGTTCTCGACCTGCTCGGCCTCGCCCTTGCGGAGCAGCCCGTGATCGACGAACACGCAGTGCAGCCGGTCGCCGATGGCCCGCTGGACCAGGGCCGCGGCCACCGCCGAGTCGACCCCGCCGGACAGCCCGCACACGGCGATGCCGTCGCCGACCTGGGCCCGGATCTGCTCGACCTGCTCGTCGATGATGCCCGCGGTGGTCCAGCCCGGCTGGCAGCCGGCC
The DNA here is from genome assembly GCA_036497405.1 of Streptosporangiaceae bacterium. Lineage (GTDB taxonomy): Bacteria > Actinomycetota > Actinomycetes > Streptosporangiales > Streptosporangiaceae > Bog-532. The sequence continues at coordinate 861 of DASXJM010000595.1, forward strand.
GCATCCAGGAAGCGCTGCAGCACGGCCTGGCCGTGATCGGTGTGCATGACCTCGGGGTGGAACTGGACCCCGAACAGCTTGCGGCCGGCGTCCTCGATGACCGCGACCGGGGTGGCCCCGGTGGAGGCGGTGACCTCGAACCCGGGCGGCCCGGCCACGCAGGTGTCGCCGTGGGACATCCACACCCGCTGGCGGGCGGGCAGCCCGTCCAGCAGGCTGCCCGGGGCGGCGGTGAGGTCCAGGTTGGTGGCGCCGTACTCGGCCGCGCCGGTGCGGCGCACGGTCCCGCCCAGACCCTGGACCATGAGCTGGAAGCCGTAGCAGATGCCGAAGACCGGGACCCCCGAGGTGAACAGGCCTTCGGGTCCGGGTGGGGCGCCGTCCGCGTACACCGAGGCCGGGCCGCCGGACAAGATGATCGCCTTGGGCCTGCGGGCCAGCATCTCGGCCACCGGCATGGTGTGCGGGACGATCTCGGAGTACACGTGGCACTCACGGACGCGGCGGGCGATGAGCTGGGCGTACTGGGCGCCGTAGTCGACGACGAGGACGGTGTCGAAGCTGCCTGACGGGTGCACCTGCCGAGTCTAGGACATCAGCCCCGGCCGCCTGACCTGCTGCGCTGTGGCGGCGCGGACTGCCCGTTCGACCCGTCCTCCGGCGCTGTGGCCGGCGGGATGACCGGGGTCTCCGGGGTGATCGGGGCCGACGAGGTCGACGGGGCCAGTGGGGCCGATGTGACCGGTGGGGCGGGCGTGGGAGGAGCGGCGGATGTGGCACCGGACGAGGTCGCGGGGCCGGTCTGGGTTGCTGAGCCGGGCGGCGGGTCGGCTGAGGAGGCCCCCGGGGCTGGGGTGGCACCTGGGGCTGAGGAGGTCCCTGGGGCCGGAGTGGCAGCCGGGGCTGAGGAGGTCCCTGCGGTTGAGGGGGCCCCTGGGGCCGGGGTGTCAGCTGCGGCCGGAGGGGCCGCTGGGGCTGGGGTGCCAGTTGGGGTGGCCGGCCCGGGTGGGGTGTCGGGGGTCTCGTGGCGGGCGGCGGGGGCGATGCGCAGCCGGGCGATCCGGCGGCCGTCCATCTCGGTGACCGTGATCGTGTAACCGGGGACCTTGACCGAGTCGCCGGGCGACGGCACATCGCCGAGCGCCGCGAGCACGTAGCCCGCCACCGT
>DASXJM010000596.1:0-14773 GCA_036497405.1 Streptosporangiaceae bacterium
CCGAGGTCTAGCTGCCCGACTGTCCTTGCGTGATGTGTTCGGCACAGTTTGTTGCGATTGCCGGTTTTGCGCGCCACCATGTAACCAGGGCGGTTCAGAGAGCGACGGTTCGCAGATCGGAGGTCTCGTGGCGGAGACGGCGGAACAGGCCTTTCCGGCCGCGGACGCTCCGCCGCCAGCGAAGCGGACGACCTTTCGCGACGTGTTCGCCGATGGTGAGTTCCGGGCTATCTGGCTGGCCGAGTTCGCCTCGATCGCCGGTGACCAGTTCGCGCGGGTCGCGCTGACCGTGATCGTGTTCCAGCGCACCGGCTCCCCGCTGCTGACCGCGCTCACCTACGCCGTGACCTATCTGCCCTGGCTGGTCGGCGGGCTGTTCCTGTCCGACCTGGCCGACCGGTTCCCGCGCCGGGACGTCATGATCGCCGCCGACCTGGCCCGGCTGGTGCTGGTGGGGGCCATGGCCCTGCCCGGCATGCCGCTGTGGTCCCTGGTCCTGCTGCTGTTCGTGGTGGCGTCCCTCAACGCTCCGTTCCAGGGCGCGCGCTCAGCGCTGCGGGCCACGATCATGCCCGACGACCGCTACACCCTGGGCCTGGCCGCCTCTCAGATCACCCGGGAGATCGGCGTCGTCGGGGGGTTCGTGGCCGGCGGTGTGATCGTCTCGGTGCTGCACGCCCGGCCCGCCCTGCTGATCGACGCGGGCACCTTCGCGGTTTCCGCGCTGCTGCTGTCGACGGCCGTGCGCTCCCGGCCGGCCGTGGGCCGCCGCCGCGAGAGCCGGCTGGCCGAGATGCGGGCCGGACTGCGGCTGGTGTTCACCTCCAGCCGGCTGCGCCTGCTCATGCTGATGGGCTGGCTGTGTGCGTTCTACACGGTGCCGGAGGCGCTGGCCGTGCCCTACGCGGCCAAGCTGCACCACGGGGCCGCGGCCGCCGGCCTGATCTTCGCGGCCGGCCCGCTGGGCAGCGCCGTGGGCATGCTGATATTCACCCGGGCCGTCCGCCCGTCGCAACGGCTGCGCTGGATGGGCCCGCTGGCGGTGGCCGCGTGCCTGATCCTGGCCGGCTGCCTGGCTGACCCGGACCTGCCGGTGCTGCTGGCCATCGTGACCGTGTCCGGCTTGCTGGCCTCGTACCAGATCGCCGCCAACGCCGAGTTCGTGCTGACCGCGCCGGACGATCGCCGCGGGCAGGCCTACGCCATCGCCAACGGCGGTATGAACCTGGCCCAGGGGGTGCTCTACGTGCTGGCCGGGGTGGCCGCCACCGTGGCCACCCCGGCCCGGGCCGTCGCGGGCAGCGGCTTGGTCGGAGCCGTTCTGGCCACCTGGCTGATGCTCAGGTGGCGGCGTGAAACCCTGGCCGTCCCGCGGGGACCTGAAACTTCAGCCGTCCCGGAAGGAGGGTGAAGTCGTTTGGTCCAGATCTGGAACATTGGTGCTGAGCGTCAGTCCCAGTCGATGCTCATGCTGCTTCCTTTCTCGGAGGCGTGGAACACTTCTCTCGTTTCCACGGCAGCAATCAGCCCCAGTCGGTTCGCATGGCGCTCCCTTTCTAAGAATCGCCGCAATGGGATAAGTGCCCGGATGAATCATTTGAGACACTTAGTTCCGCCCGATGAGTAATAACAATTCGATGTATTTGCCGAAGTTTCGGCAAAACTCTCAATCAAAGTGAAATAAAAGCTGAACTGAAAATTGCAGGAGTCCGAGTGTGACCGTTTCGTCCGCCCCCCGAGGGCGTCGCTGGCCGGTGGCCGGGATACGGCGCTGGCCGCTGTGGTCCCTGTCCCCGCTGGCGCGGGCCTACGTGATCGTGGCCGTGCTGGTGGCCGCCTCGGTCGCCGTGACCGCCGGGTGGTTCACCACCTGGCACCCGTCCCAGGTGCCGGTTTACCTGCTGCTGCTGGCCTGCGCGGCCTCGATGGTCGAGGCCACCCGGGACGTGAAGCTGGGCCGCGACACCATGACCCGCGACCTGCAGGAGGTCTGGTACCTGGCCATCGCCCTGCTGCTGCCGCCGATCTACGCCTTTCTGTGTCCCATTCCGCTGACCGCCCTGAAACAGTGGCGGGTCCGCCGCAATCTGATGCACCGGCGGGTATTCAGCATTGCTTCCAACGGGCTGGCCTACGGGGCCGCCTCGGTCGAATTCCACCAGGGCCTGCGGCCGCTGATTGACGGTCGGCTCAGCGGCCACGCGCACAGCGTCGGCCTGCTGCTCGCGATCGTGGCCGCCGCCGTTTCCGGCTGGCTGGTCAACCACTGGCAGATCGTCGGGGCGGTCAAGCTCACCCGCCCCGTGACCCAGGTCCGGACGCTGATCCTCAGCCGGGAGGCCGTCACCACCGATGCGGTCGTGACCTGCCTGGCCTCGCTGATCGGGTTCGCCCTGTCCTTCACCCTGGCCGCGCTGATCGTGGCCCTGCCCGTCGTGCTCATGCAGAAGCGGTTCCTCATGCACTCGCAGCTGGTCGCCGACGCCAGGACCGACGCCAAGACCGGATTGCTGAACGCCGCCACCTGGCACCGGGAAGCCACCACCGAGCTGTCGCGGATCCGGGGCTACTGGTCGCCGACCTCGCTGGCCATCATCGACATCGACCATTTCAAGCTGGTCAACGACACCCACGGGCACCTGGCGGGCGACCGCGTGCTGCGGGTGATCTCGGACCGGTTCAAGACCGAGCTGCGCGAGGGTGACCTGATCGGCCGGTTCGGCGGTGAGGAGTTCGCCATCCTGCTCCCGCACACCTCGGGCACCGAGGCCGGGCGGGTGGCCGAGCGGTTGCGGGGTCACATCGCCGACGAGCCGATCGTGGTCAGCGACGGCCGGGAAGCCGCGGTCGGGTGCACCGTCACGATCTCGGTCGGCGTGGCCGAACTGGCCCACACCCGGCAGGACCTGGACGAGCTGCTGGCCGTGGCCGATGCCGCCCTCTACCAGGCCAAGGCCGAGGGCCGGGACCGCATCTGCATCATGGCCCCCGGCCTGGACCAGCCCCAGCTCCCGGTCCCGCCGGGGACCGGACCGGCGGCCCACGCGTCCCAGTAGCCTGGACGGGTGAGTACTGCGCCCTGGACCCAGCCGTGACCGACGACAACGCGCTGCGGGAGGTGGAGCGGGAGATCCTGCTGCGCCGCCCCGAGTCCTCGATCGAGCCCACCCTGGACCGGATCGCCACCCTGGCCGGGCTGCTCGGTGACCCCCAGCGGGCGTACCCGGTCATCCACATCACCGGCACCAACGGCAAAACCTCCACCGCGCGCATGATCGACGCCCTGCTCCGGGCCCGGGGGCTGCGCACGGGCCGGTTCACCAGCCCGCACCTGGTCTCCATCCGGGAGCGGATCTGCATCGACGGCCAGCCCATCGACGCCGAGCAGTTCATCGCCCTGTACCAGGAGATCGAGCCCTACCTGAAGCTCACCGACGAGCAGACCGGGACCCAGCTGTCCTTCTTCGAGGTGCTGACCGCCATGGCCTTCGCCGCCTTCGCCGACGCGCCGGTGGACGTGGCCGTGATCGAGGTCGGCCTGGGCGGGACCTGGGACGCCACCAACATCGCCGACGGGGCCGTGGCCGTGGTCACCCCGGTCGGCCTGGACCACCAGCAATACCTGGGCGACACCGTGGAAGAGATCGCGGGGGAGAAGGCCGGGATCATCAAGCCCGGCGCGCTGGCCGTGCTGGCCCAGCAGTCGCTGCCCGCGGCCGAGGTGCTGCTGCGCCGGATCTCCGAAGTCGGCGCGACCGTGGCCCGGGAAGGCCTGGAGTTCGGCGTGCTGGAGCGCGAGGTCGCCCTGGGTGGCCAGCAGCTGGCCCTGCGCGGCCTCAACGGCACCTACGGTGAACTGTTCCTGCCCTTGTTCGGTGAGCACCAGGCGTCCAACGCGGCCTGCGCCCTGGCCGCGGTGGAAGGCTTCGCCGGAGCCACCGAGACCAGCGAGGACGGCGGCGGCACCCGCGGCCCGCTCGACGTCAACCTGATCCGCCAGGCCTTCGCCGGCCTGCGCGCCCCGGGACGGCTGGAGGTGCTGCGGCGCAGCCCGACGGTGATCGGGGACGCGGCTCACAACCCGGCCGGGATGGCCGCCACCGTGGCCGCGCTGAACGAGGCCTTCAGCTTCAGCCGCCTGGTCGGCGTGCTCGCGATCAGCGCCGACAAGGACGTGGCCGGCATCCTGGACGAACTGGAACCGGTGCTGTCCGACGTGGTCGTCACCCGCAACTCCTCGGACCGCTCGATGCCCACCGAGGAACTGGCCGACCTGGCCAATGACGTGTTCGGCCTGGACCGGGTGCACGTGGCCGAGCGGATGGACGACGCCATCGAGATCGCGGTCGGCCTGGCCGACGAGACCCCCGACCCCGACCTGCCCGGCGGCGGCGGGGTGCTGATCACCGGCTCGGTCATCACCGCCGGCGACGCCCGCCAGCTGCTGGCGCCGGACGCCCCCACCACCGACCTGCCCGTGGCCGACGGCGGTACCGGCCGCCACTCCTTCACCGCCGCTGACCTGTCATGAGCGAGCCCGTCACCGACCAGCCGGCCGAAGCGCCCCAGGCGCCCGGCCCGGCCCAGCCGTCCCGCAGGAAGCGCCCCATCCTGCGGCGGCTGCTGTCGTCGGTGCTGGTGTTCGAGGCCGTCTTCCTGATCCTGGCCATGCCGGTGGCGATCACCATCGAGCACCTCAGCCACGGGATCGCGTTCGGGGTCGGCGGGGGACTGGCCCTGGCCGCGATCGTGCTGGCCGGCGTCATCGGCCGCGGCCGCTGGGCCCTGATCGCGGGCACGGTGTTCCAGTTCCTCATCATTCTGGCTGGTATCGAGGTCACCGCCCTGTACGTCCTCGGTGTCGTCTTCCTCGCCCTCTGGTTCGGCGGAATTCATCTCGCCAACAAGGTGGAGCCGCCCGACCCGGGCTAGTCTAAGAACCGTCGCCCTGAGTAATTAGAGGTGAGCGGTTAGTGACGAGTCTCGGCCGGCTGGCCCGACCTGGCGCCCACGCCAGGCCAGCCCGTGACGCCCCCACGCCCCGCCCCGGCCCGGTCCCCAGTCCCGCCACCCCCGCCGACGCCACCCCGACCCCCCAGCCGGCCGCCCCCGCCCCCTCGCCCTCTGTTCCTTCGCCCTCCGCTCCAGCGCCCACTGCCGCGCCCTTCGCGTCCGAAGCCCCTGCTCCGGCCCACATGACCCCCGACGACTCCGCCCCTCCCGCTGCCCCCTTCATGGACTCCGTACCTACTCACCCTTTCCCAGCCCAGGTCGCGCCCTTGGCCTACGCGCCCTCGCCCGCCGACTCCGCTCCGGCGCCCACCGGACTCGCCCCCGCTGAGCCCGCCCCGCCCCCCGCGCCCACCCACGGCGCATCACCCCAGACAACCCCGGCCGACCCCGCTCCCGAAGACCACGCCGCTCCCGGAGACCACCCCGCGCTCCCGGTCGCGCGCCGGATAACCGCCGACCTGGTCGCCGCCGCCGCGGTCGTCGCGGTCACCCCCCTGTGCCTCCTGCAAGCCCCGAACGCCATCGCCTGGGCCCTCACCCCCGTCGGCGGCATCACGGGCGGGCCCGGGACGTCGATCGCGGTGCTACGCGCCGCCGGGCTGGCCCTGCCCGCCATGGCCGGCGTGGCCGGGATCGCCGGGCTGGCCGTGATCCGGTGGCGGGCCTGGCCCGTGCTGCTGACCGGCTTGCTGATCATGGCCGTGGCCGACGTGTTCGGCGGTTCGGCCCGCACCGTGGCCATGATCGGCGTGGTCCGCGTGCTGCACGGGCTGGCCGCCGGGCTGGCCCTGCCCGCCGCGCTCGGCCTGGCCTGGGAGCGCCGGCCCCGGCCGCGGCGACTGCTGGCCGCCTTGTGGGCGGCGGCCACGGTGGCGGGCCTGGCCGGGGTGTCGGCGGTGGCCCGGGAGCGGCTGGCCAGCGGCGGCTGGCACGGTGCGCTGGCACCCTATCCCTGGCTGACCGGCGTGGCCCTGACCGTGGCCGCCCTGTACGCCATCCTCGCCGACGGCCCCGGCGCCCCACGCCAAAAGCGCCCGCCCCGCCAAGATCCCCAGCCCAGCTCAACTTCTCGCACCCACCCATCACACAAAGCCCACAGCACCCACCCGCCCCAGCCACCCCGCGCGCCCCGAGCCCGTCAGGACGCCACCCAGGAACGGGCCCAGCTGGCCGTGCTGACCGTCCCCGGCCTCGGGCTGGGCGCGCTCAGCGTCGGCGTCACCTACCGGTCGCCGCTGGCGCTGCTGGCGGCCGGGGCCGTGGCCGTGCTGATCCTCTACGGGGTGGCCGCGGTGGCCTCGGCCGACCGGCTGGTCGGCGGCCCGCTCTGCTTTCCCATGGTGGCCGCGGTCACCGGCCTGGTCGTGGCCCCGGCGGCCGGCGCGGTCACCAGCCTGCGCGACCTGACCTCGGCGGCGGTCTCAGGGCCGGCCCAGTCCCCGCCCTGGCTGCCGCTCGGGGTCACGGTGGCGGCGGTCGTGGCCGGGGTGGTGGTCGCGCTGATGCTGCGACGGCGCCCGCGCCCGGTGGTGCTGGCCGGCCTGGTGGTGGCCCTGGAAGGCCTGGTGGCCGCCCGGCTGGCCGGGCCGTTCGTGCCCGGGCTGGTGCTGGCCGGGGTCAGCGCCCCGCTGGCCGGCGGGCTGGCCGCGGCCCTGACCGCCGCCCTGACCGGGACCGCGGCCAAGGCCACCGCGGCCAGCGCCCTGTCCGGGGCGTCGTTGCTGCTGGGCGGGCTGCTGACCGGCTACCTGGCCGCCGGGGCCGTGCAGGTCCGGATGGTGACCCAGCTGGCCGCCGGCCCAGGCCAGGGCCAGGGCAACAGCCCGGGCTACACGCAGGCAGGAGAGCGCCTGGCCCTGGCCGGCGCGGTGGGGGTGTGGGAGCTGGTCGGGCTGGTGTCCGTGTTGATCGCGATTGCCGTCATAATTCTCACCGGCCGGGCGCGCCGCGCCGGTGCCGTCACCCGATGACGCGGGTAAACTGCCTGCCGCGGGTTTCTCTCGCGACCACTGGACCGTTGCTCTCGCTCACATGCATTCTCAGAAGGAGCGTCGTTGCCGGAACGAACTCTTGTCCTCATCAAGCCCGATGGCGTCCGCCGTGGCCTGATCGGCACGGTGATCGAGCGGATCGAACGCAAGGGCTTGCGCATCGCCGCGCTGGAACTGAGGACCCTGGACCGGGAGACGGCCAGTACCCACTACGCCGAGCACGTCGGCAAACCATTCTTCGAGCCGGTGGTGGACTTCATCACGTCCGGGCCATTGGTGGCGCTGGTGGCGGAGGGTCCGCGGGCCATTCAGGCCTTCCGCGGGCTGGCCGGTGCGACCGACCCGGTCACGGCCACCCCGGGCACCATCCGTGGTGATCATGCGCTGGAGATCGGCGAGAACGTTGTCCACGGCTCCGACTCGCCCGAATCGGCCCAGCGGGAAATCAAGATCTTCTTCCCCGAACTCGCCTGACGCGGCCAGACCGGGACGGGCCTCGCCTGACCCGGTCCTGCCGAGGCAGGCCCCTGCTACCCGCAACCAGAGCGGCGTGGCCTCCGAAGTATTTGTCAAGGCGCGAAACAACCTGACCAGCCCACAGGGTCTGACCAGCACAGCAGCGCCCGATCGGGAAGGTTGCCCTCCCCATGAGTAACGCGATGGCGGTTCTCGGCCGCGACATGGCGGTCGACCTGGGCACCGCCAACACGCTGGTGTACGTGCGGGGCCGCGGGATCGTGCTCAACGAACCCTCCGTCGTCGCGCTCAACACCAACAACGGCCAGATCGTGGCCGTGGGCATCGAAGCCAAACGGATGATCGGCCGGACCCCGGGCAACATCGTGGCCGTCCGGCCGCTCAAGGACGGCGTGATCGCCGACTTCGACGTCACCGAGCGGATGCTGCGTTACTTCATCCAGAAAGTGCATCGCCGGCGGCACCTGGCCAAGCCGCGCATCGTGGTCGCCGTGCCCAGCGGCATCACCGGGGTCGAGCAGAGCGCGGTCAAAGAGGCCGCCCACCAGGCCGGCGCCCGCCGGGTCTACATCATCGAGGAGCCGATGGCGGCCGCCATCGGCGCCGGGCTGCCGGTCAACGAGCCGACCGGCAACATGGTGGTGGACATCGGCGGCGGCACCACCGAGGTCGCGGTGATCTCGCTGGGCGGCATCGTCACCTCGCAGTCCATCCGGGTCGGCGGCGACGAGCTGGACGACGCCATCATCAGCTTCGGCAAGAAGGAGTACTCGCTGATGCTCGGCGAGCGCACCGCCGAGGAGATCAAGATGGCGCTGGGGTCGGCGTTTCCGGGGGCCGATGAGCCGCACGCCGAGATCCGCGGCCGCGACCTCGTCAGTGGCCTGCCCAAGACGATCGTGATTTCTGCCTCCGAGGTCCGGCGCGCGATCGAAGAACCCCTTAACCTGGTCATCGACGCGGTGAAGACCACGCTGGACAAGTGCCCGCCCGAGCTCGCCGGTGACGTCATGGACCGGGGTATCGCCCTCACGGGCGGGGGAGCGCTATTGCGCGGGCTCGACCAGCGGATCCGCGAAGAGACGGGGATGCCCGTCCATGTGGCCGACAACCCGCTCGACTCGGTGGTACTGGGAACCGGGAAGTGCGTGGAGGATTTCGACACGCTGCGCCAGGTTCTCGTGCCCGAGACCCGGCGCTGAGTAACAGGGCCGCCGCCCAGCCGCGGCGCCCGCGAGGAGTCGCATGCACGACACCCGGCGAGTACGCCTGGTCCTCGCTGTCCTGCTGGTCGCGGCCATCGCGCTGATCACCATCGACTTCCGGGACGGCGGCACCTCGAGCGCCCGCGGGGCCGGATCCGGCATCTTCGGCCCGGTGGAGCGGGTGGCCAGCGACGTCACCAGCCCGGTGTCCTCGGTGTTCGACTGGGTGACCGGCGGCCCCTCCTCCGACAGCAAGATCGCCTCGCTGCAGGCGGCCAACGCCAAGCTCCGCGCCGAGCTGAGCCAGGCTCAGCTCAGCAAGGCCGACGAATCTCAACTCTCCGCTTTGCTCCGACTAGCGGGCCAGGGCGGCTACAAGGTGGTGGCGGCCAGCGTGATCGCGGCCGGCCAGGACTACAGCGACACCGTCACCCTCGACGTCGGCCGCAAGGACGGGGTCCGGGCCCACGAGACCGTGCTCAACGGCCAGGGCCTGGTCGGCACGGTGACCCAGGTCAGCTCGGACACCTCGACCGTGCTGCTGGCCACCGACGCCGTGTCGGTGGTGGGCGCGCGGATGGCGGGCAACGACCAGATCGGCTCGATCACCGGGACCGGCAAGTCGCTGTCCGGCCCGACCATGCTGCAGCTCAAGCTGTTCGACGGCAACGCGATCTTGCAGGTAGGCCAGGACCTGGTCACGTTCGGCTCGGTGCACAACACCCCGTACGTGCCGGGGGTGCCGATCGGCCAGGTGACCAAGGTCGAGGGCAACGCCGGCTCGCTGACCCAGACCGCGCTGGTCAAGCCGTTCGTGAACTTCACCTCGCTGGGCGTGGTCGGCGTGGTGGTGGGCGGCCCGGCTCAGGACCCGCACGACGCGGTGCTGCCCACGGCGCCCAAGCCCGCCCCGACCGTCACCGTGACCGTGACCCCGGGTGCCCCCTCTCAGCCCGCCACCTCCGGCGGCACCACCTCCGGCGGCACGACCACGGGCGGCTGAGATGCGGCGGCTCCTGATCTCGGTGGTGCTGTGCGCGGTGGCGCTGGCCGCTCAGCTGACCGTGGTCAACCGGCTCGCGCTACCCGGCGGGGCCGGCCCGGACCTGGTGCTGCTGGTGGTGGTGGCGCTGGCCCTGACCGGCGGCCCGGTGCCGGGCATGCTGACCGGCTTCCTGGCCGGCCTGGCCCTGGACGTGGCCCCGCCCGCCGGGCACACCATCGGGCAGTACGCGCTGGTCTTCACCCTGGTCGGCTACTTGTGCGGCCGGCTCGCGGCCCTGGGGGAGGAGTCGCCCGCGCTGTACGTGGCCATCTCGGCCGGGGCCGCCGCGGTCGGGGCGGTGCTGTACGCCGTGCTGGGCGTGATGCTGAGCGACCCCCAGGTCACCTGGGCCGCGGTCCAGCACGTGCTCCCGCCGCTGGTCGTGTACAACGTGCTGCTCAGCCCGTTCGTGCTGTTCGGTGTGGTCAAACTCAACGGCTGGGCCGGCCACCGCGAAACCGTGGGCGGCGCGTCGGCCGCCCTGTCCTCGGCCGCGGCCAGCGCCATCGGCGCCGCCGGGCTGCCTACCGGGGCGGTCCGGCAGGCCAGCGCGTCCGGCTCGCCCCGGCTGCACCTGGGCGAGCGGCGCGGCGGGGACGCCTGGATCGCCGCCGCCCGTACGTCCGGCCCGGCCCGGCCCTCGGCCCTGGGCGGGACCCCGCAGCGTGAGCCGCGGCTGCGGGCCAGCGGGCTGCGCGGCCCCGGCGGATCAGCGTCCGGCCTGGGCGGCGCCAGCCGCGGCTACACCGGGCCCAAGGCCGCGCCCCGGGTGAACTTCCGCGGCCGCCGCAGCCCGTTCGCCGGGCGGAAAGCGACCGCCCTCTCCCACTCCAGCGCCGCGCCCAAGTTCCGTAAGCGCAGCATGAGCGCGAGCATCGGCAGCGGTTCGTCGCTCGGCCGGGCCACCCCGCGCCGGGGCACGTTCGGCCGCGGCCGTTCGTTCCGCCAACGCAGTGCCCTCGGCGGGACCATGGGCGGCCGCCGGGCCTTCGGCCGCTCGGCCGGGCCGCGGCTGACAATGCGCCGCGGCTCCTGGTTCAGCCGTCTGTTCCACCGGAACCCAGGAGGATTTAGATGATCTCGGCGTCACGGCGGCGCATGCTGGTGCTGTACGTGGTGGTGGCTTCGCTCTTGATCACGCTGGGCGGCCGGCTCTGGTACATCCAGGTCATGAACGGCACCAGCTACGTCAAGTTGGCGTCGGCGAACCAGACGCGCAACATCGTGGTGCCGGCCGTCCGCGGCCAGATTCTGGACGACGTGGGCGACCCGCTGGTGACCAACCGCACCAAGCTGGTGGTCTCGGTCGACATGATGACCCTTTCCCAGCGGAAGGACGGCGGGACCAGCGTCCTCAAGCGGCTGGCCCCCATGATCAACCTGCCCTACGACGCGCTCAGGAAGAAGGTCCGGCTGTGCACGGCCAAGGTCAAGCAGCCCTGCTGGGCGGGCTCGCCGTATCAGCCGATCCCGGTCGATGAGAACGTCAGCGACCAGGTCGCCCTGCAGATCATGGAGGAACAGGACCAGTTCCCGGGTGTGACCGCCCAGGCCCAGGGGGTCGTGACCTACCCGATGCCGCACGGGGCCAACCCGGCCCAGGTCCTCGGCTACCTGCAGCCCGCCACCACTGAGCAGCTGAAGAAGGACCACCTGCCCGCGGGCACCGGCTACTCCACCGCCGACCTGGTCGGCCAGGCCGGCCTGGAGGAGCAGTACAACCGGGCCCTCACCGGCACCACCGGCACCGACACCGTCTCGGTCAACGCGGCCGGCGACGTCACCGGCACCGTGGGCGGCACCGCCGCCAAGCCCGGCGACAACCTGGTCACCAGCATCAACTCCAAGATCCAGGCCGACGCCCAGGACGCGCTGAACTCGGCCATCGAGAAGGCCCGGGCGTCCGGCAACGACGCCAACCAGGGCGCGGCTGTGGTGATGTCGACCACCGGACGGGTGGTGGCCATGGCCAGCTACCCCGACTACAACCCGAGCGTCTGGACCAACGGCATCTCCCAGTCCCAGTTCGACGCACTGTTCGGCCAGTCGGACGGGGCCCCGGCCATCAACTGGACGACCCAGGGTCAGTACGCCCCCGGTTCCACCTGGAAGGTGACCTCGACCGCGGCCGCGGTGTCCGACGGCTTCTCGCTCAACGGCCAGTACAACTGCCCGGCCTCGGTGGACATCGGCGGCCACGAATACAAGAACGACGGCGAGCCCAACCAGGGCGACATGAGCTTCGCCGAGGCGCTGATCCAGTCCTGCGACACCGTGTACTACAACCTGGCCTACGAGATGTGGCAGCGGGACAACCCGCACGCCAACGTCGTCACCAGCGCCAACGCCCCGATCCAGAAGATGCAGAAGGAGGCCCTGGCCTGGGGCTTCGGCAAGACGACCGGGATCGACCTGCCCGAGGAGGCCTCGGGCACGGTGCCGACCCGCGAGTGGCTGTACTACTACTGGAAAGACAACGCCCACCAGGGTCAGAACTGGTGCAAGTACGGCAAGGCCGACGGCACCTACGTCCAGCAGATCGAGTACCAGGACTGCAAGTCCGGCAACGTCTGGGAGCCGGGCCAGGCGGCCATCGCCGCCATCGGCCAGGGTTACGACCTGGCCACCCCGCTCCAGCTGACCAACGCCTACGTGGCCCTGGCCAACGGCGGCACGCTCTACCAGCCGCGGATCGGCCAGGCCCTGGTCAGCCCGTCCGGCAAAGTGGTCCAGCAGATCAAGCCGCCGGTGGCCGCGCACCTGCCGGCCTCGTCCGGCTTCCTGTCCTACCTGCGCAGCGCCCTGGCCGGGGTGGTGACCCAGGGCACCGCGGCCAGCGCGTTCGGCGGCTTCCCGCTGAACAAGGTCTGCGTGGGCGGCAAGACCGGTACCGCGCAGGTCATGGGCAAGGTGGCCACCTCAGTGTTCGCCTCGTTCGCGCCCTGCAACCACCCGCAGTACGTGGTGGTCGTGATGATCCCCGACTCCGGCTACGGGGCCGACGCCTCGGCCCCCGCGGTCCGGCAGATCTGGGACGGCATCTACGGCCTGGAAGGCCACCAGGCCGCGGTCCCGAACGGCCAGGTGCCGTCGTCCCTGCCGCAGATCGCCTCGACCGGCAAGATCACCGCGCCGAAGGGATACTCCGGATGAGCGTGACCGCATGAGCGTTACGCAGCGCAGCTACGGCGGCGGGCCCCGGCCGGGGACATTCCGGTCCCGCCCGCGCTCGATGATCACCCGGGTCACCTCCCGGGACAGCCGCCTGCGCCACCTGGACTGGATCCTGATCGCGGCGGTGCTGGCCCTGTGCGCCCTGGGCGTGCTGCTGGTCTACTCGGCCACCGAGCCGAGCCTGGTCCAGCGGGGCGCCAACCCGCACACCTACCTGGACAAGCAGGCCATCTTCGTGGTCATCGGCCTGGTCATGATGGCGCTGGTCAGCCTGGTCGACCACCGCCAGCTACGGGTGTTCGCGCCGGTCGTCTACGGGGCCGCCGTGCTCGGCCTGCTGGTCGTGCTGACCCCGCTCGGGGCCACCGTCAACGGGGCCGCGGGCTGGATCGACCTGCCCGGCGGCTTCCAGATCGAGCCGTCCGAGTACGCCAAGATCGCCCTCATCCTGATGACCGCGCTGCTGTTCAGCGAGCTGCGCGAGGGGGCCCGGGACCCGTCGGCGGGCCGCCCCGGCCCCAGCCTGCGCGACGTCGGCATCGTGATCGCCTGCGGCGCCCCCCTGATCGGCCTGGTCATCATCGAACCGGCCCTGGGCATCTCCATGGTGCTGGTGGTGGTGCTGGCCGGGATGATCCTGCTGTCCGGGATCCAGCTGCGCTGGGTGCTGAGCCTGCTGGCGGTGGCCGTGGTCGGGGTCATCGCCGCGCTCAGCCTGAACCTGGTCAAGAGCTACCAGCTGACCCGGTTCTCCTCGTTCCTGCACCCGTCGTCGGACGCGGCCGGCTCCGGCTACAACGCCATCCAGGCCAAGATCGCCATCGGCTCGGGCGGCATGTTCGGGCAGGGTCTGTTCCACGGCCAGTCGGTGTCCGGCAGCTACGTGCCCGCCCAGAGCACCGACTTCATCTTCACCGTGGCCGGCCAGGAGCTCGGTTTCGTGGGTGCCGTGGTCATCGTGGCCCTGCTCGGCGTGGTGGTGTTCCGGGCCCTGCGCATCGCCACCCGCGCCGACGACAGCTTCGGCATGCTGGTCGCCTCCGGCATCGCCATCTGGTTCCTGTTCCAGGCCTTCGTCAACGTCGGCATGACCGTCGGCATCATGCCCATCACCGGCCTCCCGCTGCCCTTCATCTCCTATGGCGGCTCGGCCATCTTCGCCGACATGATCGCGGTCGGCCTGCTCCTCTCCGTCCACCACAAACGCCAGGTCTTCGAATGACCTCGCTCACCCGACCCCAGCGCATGTGCGCGATGGTTCACGGGTGCGGCTCTTTTGGGGTGAGCGGTGGTTGTGCCGGTGGGTGTGAGGAGGGCTCCTCCCGTTACGTTCTTGGGTGTTCAGTGACCAGGGACGGCAGGAGGAGCCCGGTGCCAGGGTATGCGGCGAGGGCGGCGTTCACGCGTTCGGATGCGGAGTTCGCCGGGATTGAGGAGTGGCTGGCCAGCGCGGATGCGGCGGGGCTGGATCATGGCGGGCTGGAGGAGGAGCTTTTGGTGCGGGGCCGGGAGCTGACCCGGTTGCTGCTGCAAGATCACCTGAATGCGCGGGCGGCTGCCGAGCCGCGGCTTAGCCAGGTCATGGGTCCCGATGAGGTGGTGCGGCGGCGGGCTGAGCCGGGTCACACCCGGCTGCTGGCCAGTGTGTTCGGGCCGGTCACGGTCACCCGGATCGCTTACCGGGCGCCGGGAGCGGCCAGCGTGCACCCCGCTGATGAACAGCTGAACCTGCCGCCGGGCCGGCATTCGCACGGGCTGGCCAAGATGGCGGTGACCGCCGTGGCGGGCGGCTCGTTCGCGACGGCCTGCGCGCAGGTCCGGGCCCGGACCGGATCGGTGCTGGCCAAGCGGCAGTGTGAGGAGCTGGC
>DASXJM010000597.1:0-17319 GCA_036497405.1 Streptosporangiaceae bacterium
GATCCGGCGGAAGGCGACCCCGGGCCGGGCGGTGCGGGCCAGCGTCCGCGCCTTGGCTGGGTAGAACACAGTCCACGACGGCGAGTTGGCCCCGATGAGGGCGAGCATGTCGTCGTCGGTGCCGGCCGGAAGGCGGCGCAGGCTGACCCCGGCCCGCTGCGCGGCGAGGTCGATGGCGGCGGCCAGGACCCGGTTGGCCTCACGGGACGGGAGCCGGGCCGGAACGCGGGCCAATTCGGCCAGCCGGACCGTGCGGCGACCGGGGGTGGTGAGCGCGGCGGGGAGCGCGGCGACCAGCGGCTCGGTGACGATCTGGTGCAGCGACAGCCCGTCGGGCAGAGCATCCGACGGGGCCCGCACGACGGCCGCGCCGAGCCGGCCGGCCGCGAGCTGGCTGAGCCGCTCGGGTTCCTTCAGCCTGGTCAGCTCGATGCTCAGGCCCGGGTGGGCGGCCGACAGGTCGGCCAGGGCCACTCCCAGCAGGTCGCCGAGTCCTGATCCCGTTCCCACCCGCAGGATCCTCCCGCCGGACCATGCTTCGCGGGCCGCGGCGGCGGCCCGTTCCACGGCGGCGAGGATCTCGGGGGCGTGCCGGAGGAACGCGGTGCCTTCGGCGGTGAGCGACACGGTGCGGGTGTTCCGGTTGAGCAGCCGGACGCCAAGCTCGCGTTCCAGACGGCTGACCTGCTGGCTGACGGCGGGCTGGACCACGTGCAGCTGCTCCGCAGCCCGGCCGAAGTGCCGCGACTCGGCCACGGCCAGGAAGTAACGCACCTGCCGGAGTTCCACGGCCGCGGGCCTTCCCGGAGATTGATAACGGATCATGATCAGTCTACGGACGGACTGCCCGTTGATCACCCCGGCGGTGGCTGCGCAGACTGGCGGCATCGCCAACGGGCCGCCTGAGCGGCGGGGAGGAACGAGACCGTGAGCACCGAGGAAACGCGCCGCGCCGTCGCCGGCTACGTGGCCGCCCTGCAGGGCGGCGACACCGGCGCGCTCCGGGCCAGCTTCACTCCCGAGGCGACCTGGACCATCCGCGGCGACCTCCCGGTGGCCGGCACCTGGACCGGCCCACGGGAAATCATCGATGGCTTCCTGGCCAGGATGTTCGCCACCCTCGATCCCGGCCGCCCGGTCACCCAGGACCTGCACCGGATCATCGCCGACGGCGACTGGGCCGTGGCCCAGTGGACCAGCCACGCCCGGGCCCGCAACGGAGTGCCCTACGACAACGACTACGCCGTCGTCTTCCACGTCACCGGCGGCCACATCGACGCGGTCACCGAGTTCTGCGACACCTCCTACATGAAGCAGGTCCTCTTCGCCCAGTAGCCCGGGTCCGGCCGCGTTGCCCTCAGCCGCGGCCTCCCGGCGGCCGGCTGTGGGGCAGAGGTAACTTCGGTGCCCCAAGAGGGGACCCGAAGTTACCTTTTACCCCCTACGATGCGGATCCCTACGCTGCGGGTCCCTGGGGCCTGGGCCCGGTTCCGGTGATCATCAGGTCCCAGGCGACCTCGCCGCTGGCGGAGACGGTGACCGCGTCCTGAGGCCCCGAGGCTTCGGCCAGGTCGAACACCGCGCCCAGCATCGGCTCGACCCCGATGCTGCGGTACGGGGCGCCGGGCGGAAAGCCGCCCAGGTTGCGCCAGATGGCCACGGACACCGGGGCTCCGGCGGGGCCGCGCAGCCGGAGCCGGAGGCGGTCGTCGCCATCGGTCACCTGGGCCTCCGGGCAGTCCAGGGCGATGGCCCCGATCGCCGTGCCGTCCAGCCCCAGGCCCGGGCCGCCACCGCCGAGCCGGTCCAGCCGCAAGGCACCCGGCCCGGGCCAGGGCCGGTCCAGGAACCGAGCCCCGGGCGGCCACGGGCCGGGCAGGAACGCGGCCGCCTCCGGGTACAGGCGCACCGTGGTCGCCGGGGGCACCGAGAGCGTCGCGCGGTCGGACAGGTCGAGCAGGGCGTGGGCCGCCCACACGAAGCGGAAGCCGGGGGCGGCGGTCAGCCGGTAAGCGGCGGCGATCCCGCCTTCGGCCAACCGGAACCCACGGCTGAGCTGGAAAGCCGGGCCACCAACCTTAGATATAAAAAAAAGGCCGGAATGGCGCCGGCGACCCCGGCTGCCTGGGTCGGGCACCCACGGGCGTGACCAGGCCTCGCCGTGGTCGGGGCGCCCGCGCACGGTGGGGATGCACTCCTCCAGCCCGCCCGCGTCGGCGAACGGCGCGCCGGGGACGGCCCGGCCGCGGGCCGGTTCGGGCCGGGACCAGAGCCACTCCCGGCCGCCCACGACCAGGCTGGTCCACCGGCCGCCCAGGGTGTCGTCGATCTCGACCGCGGCGGCGGTGGTCACCACTCGCGGAACGAGCCGTCGTCGGCGCGCCAGACCGGGTTGCGCCAGCGGTGCCCGATTTCGGCGGCCCGGGTCACCGCGGCCTCGTCGATCTGCACGCCCAGGCCCGGGCCGGTCAGCAGCGCCGCGTACCCGTCCACGAACTGGAACGGGGCCGGGTCGACCAGGTAGCCGAGCAGCTCGTTGCCCAGGTTGTAGTGCAGGCCGACGCTCTGCTCCTGGATCAGCGTGTTCGGCACCGCGAACGCCAGTTGCAGGCTGGCCGCCAGCGCGATCGGGCCCAGCGGGCAGTGCAGCGCCATCGACACGTCGTAGGCCTCGGCCATGGCCGCGATCCGGCGCACCTCGCTGATTCCGCCCGCGTGCGACACGTCCGGCTGGGCCACCGCGATCCCGGTCGGCAGCACGTCGCGGAAGTCCCAGCGCGAGTAGAGCCGCTCGCCGGTGGCCAACGGGACGGTGGTGTGGGCCACCAGCCCGGCCAGGTCGCGGGAGAACTCCGGCAGCACCGGCTCCTCCACGAACAGCGGCGACAGGGGCTCCAGTTCCGGCAGCACCCGGCGTGACATGGCGGTCGACATCCGGCCGTGGAAGTCCACCACCACGTCCCGGTCCGGGCCGATCGCCTCCCGCACCGCCGCCAGCCGGTCCACGATGCCGCGGGCCTGCCGGGGGGTGGCCACCGGGTCCATCCGGCCCGAGCCGTTCATCTTGACCGCGGTGAACCCGGCCTCGACCTGCTCGCGGGCGCGGTCGGCGACCTCGGCGGGCTCGTCCCCGCCGATCCAGGCGTACATACGGACCCGGTCCCGGACCGGGCCGCCCAGCAACTGGTGCACGGGGACCTGGTAGGCCTTGCCGGCGATGTCCCACAGGGCCTGGTCGATGCCGGCCACCGCGCTGGACAGGACCGGGCCGCCCCGGTAGAAGCCGCCGCGGGTCAGCAGCTGCCAGTGGTCTTCGATCCGCAGCGGGTCGCCGCCGATGAGCAGGTCGCTCAGCTCGCCGATGGCGGCGCGGACGGTCTCGGCCCGGCCCTCCAGGACCGGTTCACCCCAGCCGGAGATCCCCTCGTCGGTGTCGATGCGCAGGAACAGCCAGCGCGGCGGCACCAGGTAGGTGTGCAGGCCGGTGATCTTCATCAGGCGTCGGCCCCCGGCGCGCTGAACTCGCCGTCGGGGACGTGGCGGATGTCGAGGGTGGCCTGCTCCAGCAGCGCCTCCATGGCCGCGTAGGACGCGGCCGCGTCGCCGGACCGGACGGCCTCGAAGATGGCCCGGTGCACCGGGACCGAATCGGGCCAGCTCTGGCCGCGGTGGACCAGCTGGTCGCGGGCGCGCAGGCCGGCTCCGATCACGACTTCCATCCGGCTCAGCAGCTCGTTGTGGGCCGCTTCGAGCAGGGCCCGGTGGAAGGCCAGGTCGGCCTCGATCACCGCGGCGGTGTCGGTGCCGGCCGCGGCCATCGCGGTCAGCGCCGCGTCCAGGGTGGTCAGGTCCTGCTCGGTCCGGCGGCGGGCGGCCAGCCGGGCCCCGGCCGGCTCGACGATCGAGCGCACCTCGGCCAGGTCGTCCAGGAACCCGGTGCCGGCGTCCCGGCTCTGCCAGCGCAGCAGGTCGGCGTCGAGTAGCTGCCAGGACGAGCGGGGCCGGACCACGGTGCCCCGGCGCTGCTTGGAGTCGACCAGGCCCTTGGCCGCCAGCACCCGCATGGCCTCGCGCAGCACGGTCTTGGAGATGCCCAGCTCCTGCTCGATCTCGTCGGGCTGCAGGGAGCTGCCGGGCGCGTACCGGCCCTGCACGATGCGGGCCCCCAGGGTGTCCACGGTCTGCCCGTGCAGGCCCCGGACCAGCTGCGGATGGACCGCTGTGGAATCTGTCATCGTGGCCCTCCGCCGCTCATGCCGAACCCGCTCATGCCGAACCCGCTCGTGCCCAACCCGTTCATGCCGAATCCTTGACAATGCTCCAGCCGCCGTCGACCGGGATCGAGGCCCCGGTCACGTACGACGCGTCGTCCGAGGCCAGGAAGGCCACCACCGCGGCCACCTCGTCCGGCCGGCCCATCCGGCGGGCGGCGGTCGCCCCCGCGCTGCGCTCGAGGTCGGCCGGACCGTACCCGGCCCAGGCCTCGGTCAGGATCGGGCCGGGCCGGATCGTGTTCACCCGCACCTCCGGCCCGTACTCCACGGCCAGCTGGCGGCCGAGCGCATCCAGCGCGCCCTTGGCCGCGGCGTAGGCGGGCCGCCGCGGCAGCCCGGTCCGGGCGTGCACCGAGGAGGTCAGGATGACCGACCCCCGCGCCGCCCGCAGCAGGTCGATGAACGCGTGCACCAGCTGCCAAGCACCGGTCAGGGACACGGCCAGCTGGGCGTTCCACTCGTCCAGGGTCAGTTCGTGCGCGGCCTTGCCGACCGTGTAGGCCGCGTTGCTGTGCCCGATGTCCAGCCGCCCGTAGCGGTCGTCGACGAAGGCCCGCAGCGCGGCCCAGTCGTCGCTGGCGGCCACGTCGAGGTGCTGGTAGCAGGCACCCCCGGGCAGCCCGGCGGCCAGCTTCCGGCCCCGGTCGTCGGCCACGTCGGTCACGATCACGGTGGCCCCTTCGGCGGCCAGCCGGGTGGCGCTGGCCGCGCCGATCCCGGATGCCGCCCCGGTCACCAGGGCGATTCGGCCGTCCAGCCGCCCGCCCCCCGTCACCGCTGCTCCGGAGCGAGCGCGACCAGCTTGTTGAGCAGCGCGTCGATGGCCGGGTCCGGGCGGTGCCGGGCCGGGTCGTCGTCGTGCCAGCGCACCATCTCCCGGGCCCCCTCGGCGAAGCTGGTCGTGGCCGCGAACCCGGGCACGGCCCGCTTGATCTTCGTGTTGTCGAACATCATCGAGGCCGAGCCGTCACCGCGCAGGTAACCGGCCCAATCCGGGGCCAGCCCGCTGATGGTCTCGGTGGTCAGGTGCACCAGCCGCGGCTGGGCGACCCCGGCCGCCCGGGCCACCTCACGGTAGACAAAGTCCCAGTTGGGGGCGTCGTCGCCGGTGATGTGGAACCGGTCGCCGAGGGTGGCGCCGTCGCCCAGCAGGGGCACGAACCCGCGGGCGAAATCCCGCGCGTGGGTCATCGGCCGCAGCGACGATCCGTCGCCGTGCACCACCACCGGCTCGCCCCGGCGCAGCCGGTCGACCGCGGTCCAGCCGCCCAGCAGCGGGATCGCGGTCCGGTCGTAGGTGTGCCCGGGCCGGACGATGACGGCCGGGAAGTCGCGGTGCCGGAACGCCTGCTCCAGCAGCTCCTCAGCGCGGATCTTGTCCTGGGCGTAGGGCCAGCTCAGGCTGCGCACCGGGGAGGACTCGACCAGTGGCAGGCGGCCGACCGGCTTGCCGTAGACCGCGGTCGAGCTGACAAACACGTACTGCCCGGTGCGCCCGGTGAACAGGTCGAGGTCGGTCTGGACCTGGTCCGGGGTGAACGCGATGAAGTTGGCCACCGCGTCGAAGCGCTCGCCGTCCAGGGCGGCGGCCAGGGCGGCCCGGTCGGTCGCGTCGGCGGTCAGCTGACGGACGCCGGGCGGCAACGGCCGGACCGTGGTGCGGCCGCGCACCACCGCGGTCACGTCCAGCCCGCGCTCGGCGGCCAGGGCCACGCAGGCTGAGCTGATGAGCCCGGTCCCGCCGATGAACAAGACCTTCGCTGTCCTCACCCCGTTCGTCCGGCGCAGCGGCCGTCGCCCCGCGAGCTGCGGGCTGACCCGTGCTGAGCTGCCTTTCTGCGCTCCCGAGCAGCCGGCCGCGCCCTCTTGACACGAAATAGGGACCTTGCCATGCTCTGTGCATTAATTATTATTTAATCACATATTACCGAGGTCGACAGGCCCGATGTGATGCCCAGGCCGCGAGACCAAACGGCCCGCCGGTCGACAACTGAGCGAAGGAGCTTGCTGTGCGGATGCATTCACCGGGCCCGCGGCGGACGATCGGGCTGACGCTGGCCGGCGTCACCGTGTCCCTGCTCGCGGCGGGCTGCGTCGGGGCCGGAGGCGGCGGCGGGAGCACGGCCAGTTCCGGCTCCTCGTCGTCCAAGATCACCCCGGCCGTGCCCAAGAGCGGGCAGATCACCCTGACCGAGTACGACTACTACACGACGCCGGGCGGCATCACCGCCATGCAGGACGTCATCAAGGCGTTCGAAGCCAAGTACCCCAACGTCACCATCAAGCGGCAGGAGGTCCCCTACCCGAGCGTGGACAAGCTGGTCACGCTGGAGGAGGCGGGCAACACCCCGAACATCGTGATCGAGGACCAGGACTACCTGGACCAGTACTATCCGGGCCTGGTCCCGCTGACCACGTTCTTCAGCAACTCGTTCATCAACCAGTTCCTGCCCGGCGGCACCCAGAGCGTCATGCTCAACGGCAACAAGTACGGGCTGCAGATCTTCGGCGGCAACGACACCGCGCTGATCTACAACAAGACCGACTTCGCCGCGGCCGGGATCAAGGCCCCGCCCAAGACCTGGGACGAGTTGCTGGCCGACGCCAAGAAGCTGACCGTGCCGGCCAAGAACCGGTACGGCTTCGAGATCGCCGGGTCGCAGGCTGAGAACAGCACCTGGCAGCTGGAGCCGTTCGTCTGGTCCAGCGGCGGCGACCTGAGCAAGCCGACCACGGCGGCCTGGAACCAGTCCATGAGCCTGTGGAACGAGATGGTGAAGAAGGGTTACATGCCGTCGGCGGTGACCGGCTGGGACCAGACCGCCGAGGAGAACCACTTCGAGGACAACAACGTGGCCATGGAGATCAACGGCCCGTGGAACGTCCCGCTGCTGCAGTCGTCCAAGCTCAACTGGGGAGTGGCCCCGATCCCGGTCCAGCAGTCCGGCCAGACCCTGCAGGTGCCGGTGGGTGGCGAGGGCTGGACGATCGGCAAGTCGACCAAGACCAAGGAAGCCGCGTCCGCCGCGTTCCTGCAGTTCGCGGCCCAGGACCGCAGCCTGAACCTGAAGGCGGTCAACAGCGTCGGCTACCTGCCCTCGATCAAGAGCGAGATCTCCGGCTACTCGGCCAGGTACCCGGCCTACTCGGTGTTCGCCGACGAGTTCCAGCACGGCCGGGCCCGGGTCTACGGCAACAACTACGGCCAGGTGTCGGCGGCCATCCAGCTCATGATCGGGAACGTGCTCAGCGGCAAGGCCAGCGTCAGCCAGGGCCTGAGCACGCTCAGCACCACCGTCTCGCACATCAAGAAGTGACGGCGTAATGGCCAAACTCGATCTGACCACCCCGGTCCGGCCGCTGCTGCGGCCGGGCCGGGCTGGCCCGTCCCGGCCCCGCCGGTCGGCCCGGCGGCTGGTCCGGGGCCTGTGGTCGTTCAAGGCCCTGTGCCTGCTGCCCGCGGTGGCCTACGTGATCCTGCTGTTCGGCTACCCGGCCGTCTTCAGCATCCAGCTCGGCTTCTACTCCGACAACGCGGCCCAGTTCATCACCCACACCGGCGTGTTCGTCGGGTTCGCCAACTACACCCAGCTGTTCCACGACGCCACCTTCATCTCGGCGCTGCTGCACACGCTGATCTTCGCCGTGGTCACGGTGGTGGCCCAGTTCCTGTTCGGCCTGCTGATCGCCTCGCTGCTGAACAAGCAGGGCCTGGTCTACGCCGGGATCCGGACCCTGCTGCTGGTGCCGTGGCTGCTGCCGCTCATCGTCAGCGGCAACATCTGGATCTGGATGCTGGACAACTTTTACGGCGTCATCAACTACTTCCTGGTCACCCTGCACCTGACCTCCCACTACGTGGCCTGGCTGAGCAGCCCCAACCTGTCCCTGTGGGCGGTGATCGGAGCCAACACCTGGCTCGGCATCCCGTTCAACGTGATGATCATCTACGCCGGGCTGCGGGCCATCCCGGTCGACCTCTACGAGGCGGCCCGGGTCGACGGGGCCGGGCCGCTGACCCGGCTGACCCGCATCACCCTGCCCCAGCTGCGCGACGTGACCGGGGTGCTGGTTCTGCTCGGCATCATCTACTCGATCAAGCTCTTCGACGTGGTCTGGGTCATGACCAAGGGCGGCCCGGCCAACGCCTCCCAGGTGCTCGGGACCCTGGAGTACCAGGACACCTTCGAACTCAACCAGTACGGCTACGGCGCCGCCATCGCCAACGTCATGCTGGTGCTCTCGATGATCGGCGGGATCGTCTATGTCCGCTTCACGCGCCGCGGGATCCGCAATGGCTAGCCGCACCGTGGCCGCCGGGAGCGCCCGGCCCGCGCCGGCCCGGGCCCAGGGCCGGACCGTGCGCCGCTGGCTGCGCCGGAACCGGAACGCGGTCCGGCTGGCCGGGGCCCTGGCTGTGCTGATCATCATGCTGTTCCCGGTCTACTGGATGGTCATCTCGGCCCTGAAGGGCCAGCACGACCTGTTCTCGACGCCGCCGACGTTCTACCCCTCGCACGCCAACTGGGGCCGGATCGGCAGCGCGGTCAGCACCTACGTCCACCCGCTGGTCAACTCCGTCGTGATCAGCGCCATCGCCACCGTGATCACCGCCCTGATCTGCGTGCCCGGCGCCTACGCCCTGGCCAAGCTGGGCGTCTCCGAGCGGGTGACCAGCGTGCTGATGGTGGTCATCCTGGTCGTCCAGGTGCTGCCGACGATCATGCTGGTCTCGCCGCTGTACGAGATCGCCATCCGGCTCGGCATCCTCAACCAGTACTGGACCGTCGGCCTGCTCGACTCGATGTACAGCGTGCCGTTCGGCCTGCTGGTGCTGCGGGCCTACATGGTGGCCCTGCCCAGCGCGCTGCGGGAGGCGGCCCTGGTCGACGGCTGCTCCGAGCAGAAGGTGTTCCTGCGGGTCATCCTGCCCAACTGCAAGCCGGGCATCGGCACCGTGGTCATCTTCGCCTTCCTGTTCGCCTGGGGCGACTTCGTGTTCGGGCTGAACTTCACCAACGGGCCCGCCGTGCAGCCCGCGACCGTCTCCCTGTACGAGATCATCGGGCGCGACGTGCAGCCCTGGGGCCAGCTGATGGCGCTGGGCACCGTGCTGGCCGTGCCCGCCGTGGTCGTGGTGCTGATCGCCCAGCGGGCCCTGCAGCAGGGCGTGGCCGGCTTCGGCATCGACAAGTAACCCGTATCGAAGGTAGCGAGGGAGCACGGTGGAGGATCGCGCGGAGGCGTTCGCCCGGGACGGGTACCTGATCCTGGACGGCCTGCTGTCGGCGGGGGAACTGGACGGCCTGCGGGCCGAGAGCGTCCGGCTGTGCCGGAGCGCGCCCGGCCTCATCGACGGGGCCGAGCCGCTGCCGCCCGGGATCACCGACGACGAGGTCCTGCGCCGGTACTTGTGCATCCACTTCCCGCACAAGATCTCCGCGGTCATGGCCGAGCTGATGGTCCACCCGGCGGTGGTGCCGGTGCTGCGGGACACGGTCGGGCCGGACGTCAAGGCCATGCAGTCGATGCTGTTCATCAAGGCCGAGGGCAAGCCGGGGCAGGCCTGGCACCAGGACGAGTACTTCATCCCGACCCGGGACCGGTCGTTGGCCGCGATCTGGATCGCCATCGACGACGCCACCGTCGACAACGGCTGCCTGTGGGTGCTGCCCGGCTCGCACCGGCCCGGGGTGATCTACCCGGAGCAGGACATCGACGATGACCGGTTCGACTGCACCACCGAGGCCTACCATTTCCCGTACCGGGACCGCGACGCGGTGCCGGTCGAGCTCAAGGCCGGTTCGGCGGTGGTCTTCAACGGCTACCTGCTGCACCGGAGCCTGCCGAACGTGACCGAGCGCGGGTTGCGGCGTTCGATCGTGTTCCACTACATGCGGGCCCAGTCGCTGCTGCCGTGGCGGCCGCCCGCGGCCGGGGAACACATGGCGATGACCGACGACCGGGACGTCGTGCTGGTGTGCGGGACCGACCCGTACGCCTGGAAGGGCACCACCGAACGGCACCGGGCCTACCTGCGCCCGGACCGGGCCGGTGGCTGCGAACGGTAAGGAGCTGCGTGACCGAGATCAGCTACGACGCCGAGCACCAGACCTGGCTGATCCAGCTTCCGTCGTCCGCTTACGGGCTGGGGGTCTCGGCCGACGGCCGGGTGGTCCGGCACCTGCACTGGGGACCACCCTGCGACCTGGCCGACCTGGTCCCGTTGGCCGCGGCCGAGCACGCCGGGCGCCGGACCGGCAAGATCGGCTGGGGCCACGAGGAACCCTCCGAGTACGTCCCCTGGGGCGGCCCCCGCTACGACGAGCCGACCCTCAAGGCCGACTTCCCGGACGGCACCCGCGGCATCGAGTGGCAGCTGACCGGCCACGACATCAGCCGCTCGGCCGACGCCGTGACCCTCACCCTGGACCTGGCCGACCTGGCCTGTCCGCTCCGGGCCCGGCTGCACTACCGGGTCTTCCACGACAGCGACGTGCTGGAGCGCTGGGCCACCATCAGCCACGCCGAGCCGGCCGCGGCCGGGGGTGGGGACGGGGTCGCCGGCGGGCCGATCGTGCTGCGCCAGTCCCACTCGGCCAACTGGTGGCTGCCCCGCCGCGAGCACTGGCGGGCCCGCTACCTGACCGGCGGCTGGGCCTCCGAGACCCAGCCCGCGCAGACCACGCTCGGGCCGGGCAAGTTCGTGCTCGAGAGCCGCCGCGGGGTGACCAGCCACCACCTGCAGCCCTACTTCGCGCTCGACGACGGCACCGCCACCGAGGAGACCGGCGAGGTCTGGGGCGGCCTGCTGGCCTGGAGCGGGTCGTTCCGGCTGGTGCTGGAGACCACCCCCGGCGGCAGCGTGCACGTGTCCGGCGGCTGGAACGACTTCGACGC
Source organism: Streptosporangiaceae bacterium (assembly GCA_036497405.1). Classification (GTDB taxonomy): domain Bacteria; phylum Actinomycetota; class Actinomycetes; order Streptosporangiales; family Streptosporangiaceae; genus Bog-532. The sequence goes on from DASXJM010000597.1 coordinate 11,175, forward strand.
CCCGATCGAGCTGGCCGCGGGGGAGGAGCTGACCCTGCCGGTGTTCGCGGGCTGCTACAGCGCGGCCGGGCAGGGCGGCCTCAGCCGGAGCTGGCATGACTACCAGCTCCGGCACGTGCTGGGCGGGCGCGGCCGGACGGGGGGACCGCCACCACTGCGGCCGGTGCTCTACAACTCCTGGGAGGCGACCGGGTTCGACGTGACCGAGGGCGGCCAGGCCGAGCTGGCCGACCTGGCCGCCGGGCTCGGGGCCGAGCTGTTCGTGGTCGACGACGGCTGGTTCACCGGCCGCCGCGACGACCAGGCCGGCCTGGGCGACTGGGTGCCGGATCCGGCCAAGTTCCCCCGCGGGCTGGACCCGCTGATCGACCGGGTCCACGAGCTGGGGATGGGCTTCGGCCTGTGGGTCGAGCCGGAGATGGTCAACCCCGACAGCGACCTGTACCGGGCCCACCCCGACTGGGTGCTGCACTTCTCAGGCCGTGCCCGCTCGGAACGGCGCCACCAGCTCGTGCTCAACCTGGCTTGCGACGACGTGGCCGACTGGGTGTTCGGCACCGTGGACGGGCTGCTGCGCCGGTACCAGATCGACTTCATCAAGTGGGACATGAACCGGCATTTCTCCGAGCCCGGCTGGCCGGAACGGGCCGGCCACAACCCGGAACGGATGTGGGTCGACTACGTCCGTCACCTGTACTCGATCCTGGACCGGCTCCGGGCCGCCCATCCCCGGGTGGCCTTCGAGGCCTGCGCGGGCGGCGGGGCCCGGATCGACCTCGGCATCCTGGCCCGCAGCGACCAGGCCTGGACCTCGGACAACACCGACGCCTGGGACCGGCTCCCGATCCAGGAGGGGTTCAGCTACGCCTACCCGGCCCAGGCCATGGTCAACTGGGTCACCGACAGCCCGAACCCGCTGACCGGCCGGCGGCTGCCGCTGCGCTACCGGTTCCACGTGGCCATGGCCGGCACCCTCGGCCTGGGCGGCAACCTGTCCCAGTGGTCCCCGGCCGAGCGGGTCGAAGCCCGCCGCCTAGTCGCCCGGTACAAGGAGATCCGCCCGGTCGTCCAGCACGGCCGGCAGTTCCGGCTGGCCAGCACCCAGGACGGCCCGCTCGGCGCCGTGCAGTTCGTCTCGGCCGACGGTGACCAGGTGGTGGTGCTGGCCTGGACCGGGGTCCGGCACTTCCGGCCCTGGCCGACCCGGCTCCGGCTGGCCGCCCTGGACCCGGCGGCCACCTACCGGAACCAGGACACCGGCGAGGAACGGAGCGGGGCCTCACTGCGGCAACTCGGGCTGAAGCTGCCCGACGACCTGGACTACGCCAGCCTGCTGGTCCGCCTGGAGCGGGTCAGCTAGCGGTCGTACGGCGGCGCCACGCAGGCCGAGTCCTTGACGATGCTCCGGGCGCCAAGCGATGATCCCTGCGGCAGGCGTCTTGCCATCGGCGAGCCAACGTACAATTACCAGATATTTGGCAAATAGTTCACCACTGGGCTGTATGCAATACAAGTATATCCTGGCGCTATGTCGGCGCTTGCTCTTGTATGATGACGCGGGTGAAGCTGCCGGAGAACATTATTTCCCTTATTAATGACGAGCCCGTAATCGGGCACTTTGCCACGTCCGTGGACGACAGCCCACACGTCACGCCGGTATGGCTCGATTATGATCCGACCGCAGACCTGATTCTGATCGACACGATGTCGGATGCGCTCAAGCTAAAACATGTACGACAGAATCCGAAGATCAGCATAAGCTTTGTCTCGCCGGGAAACAGCTCCCTGTGGGTTGCGATCAAAGGTGCCGTCGTATCAATCGACGATATGGGTGATGACTGCAGTCATGTGCAAGCTCTGGCGTACAAATATCTCGGTCGGTCCAAGGGATATCCAGGCCACCGGGTCATTCTTAACATACAAATCTCACGATTCAGGTGGTGGGGCGAAACTGCCCCTGCCTCCGCGGTGGATACGAATGAATCGTCGATGGTCAGTGATTCTGTGTTATTACTTCAACCGCTGATCTGATGCAAAGTCCGGAGATACAGACCTCAAACGGATTGAGGGACTCGTCCATGAGAAGAGCGTCGTGGCTGAAGTATGAGACGGCCAGTCTGTCGGCAGCACCCCAGATCAGTGGAGAGTAGGCTCGGGTTTCAGGTGGTATCTCATCAGCACCTGACTTGATGGTGAGGCTGTAGCTGACCATGAGTGTCCACTCCGGACCGGTGTCTCCCTGCGGATCTTCAACAGCGTCCAGCGAGACAGCGGAGAGAACTGCTTCTCCCTGAAATCTCCCAGCCATCAGCGCGTCGGCCAACCCGAGTTTTCGGGTCAGCAGGGCTTCGAGAGCAAATGATGATGGCTCCGCCAGGCTGCGCGGAGCACCAATAGGGAATACATCGTGCCCGGAGAGGCAAGTGACGCCCACCTGATCGGGTGCCCGACCGCCGGTCACGGCGGAGTACAGCTGCTTGGGCATCCGCATCGTCGGTGTGCTGAGCACCCCGGGGTGGCGCGGGCTCAAAGGGCTGTTCTGTCGGACACCCAGCAATATTTCCTGGTGGTTCTCGTCCCGGAAGATAATGGACGAGATCACCGACACGGGCTTACTGGCTGTCGTCCCCTCAGCTGTCCCCGCTGAGGCCCCTCCCGGGATCAATTAGCGTGCTCTTCAACGTTGGCAGATCTCTTGGTTGCCACACCGAACACCTCTCGCTGCAGCCATTTATCACGACGGCGAAGAAGCCGATTCAACCTCGGCCGGTAATCGTCTGAGTAAAGTTCGTTTAGTCGGACGATTTCGAGGTCAGGGTTCCAGACGAGAGCATGAGCCAGCTCATCGATTTCCGCAGACCTGTTCAGTTTCACTGAATATACATAGAAACCGAGGTATGAATTCTCACCCTCACGGTCAAGCAAACACGTACCATGCAACTTCAGGCGGCCTTCGCCAATGTCTAGCCCGCAGCTCATGAAAAGCTCGCGCTGAGCGGCTCGGAGGAAGGCTGACGAAGGAATCTCGAACGTGGTTGGGCTACCAGCCCGTATCCACAACTCGTCCATTGCCCGATCAATGTCGGGGTTGAGCGGGTTGCTCATGGCGCCAGGAAAATCTTCCTCGAGAATCCGCTCGCTGATGAGCGACAGAGTGTTGAAATCTTCTCGTGAGTTCCATTGCGCACGACGCTTCAGGACCACCGAAGTACCGTGCGCGGTGGGAGCCAGAATCACCACGACAGTAACGGGGACGATAGTGTGCGGCAGTCGCGCCGAGTCGTAGGGAGCGAGAGTGGAAATCAACGGCCTGAATTCGGCGCCCTCGGGGGCGGAGTGCAGGCCAGAATCGTCCAGGCGGCAGAGCATCTCCCGTGAGACCAGTGGCTTTGCCTCTGCGGCCAACGAGTCAAGGTAGACGCCGAAGAGTCGTACCTGGTCATCCGGCATCCGGGTAATCAGCAGCGTGGTCTCGGCCGCGCCGGTGTCGTTGGTGATCGTCGTCTTCATCCGCGGCAGCTGATTGAAGGCGATGACCTGGTGACGTCCATTGGAAAATACGTGGATTAAGCAATCCAGATAGACATCGTTGAACTCGTAGAGGAGATGCCTGGTTACCGGTTCGGTGGCCCGCAACGGGCGAAGCCAATTTCGTACCCCGGAGACGCCAGCTATCCATCGCTGCACCAATGTCCCCAGCGCGTCGGCATTGCGGTAAATGGTAATACGGTTCCGGGCCGGAGTGAAGTAGCGGACATCTGCAGGCTGGACCACAGGCTGATTGTCCAGTTGGCGTCGAGATGTGATCTCCATGAGGCGCGCTGCACATTGCCACGGAAGTGTTCCGACTATGTCGACCTTGTCCGCCGCGGCTATTTCTTCAAGAAGGCGATCTGCGTCGGGGCCTATCGGGGAACAGACCGTGATGGCAGACCCTTGCTGAGGTAGGCCGAGCGTGCCCATTCTTGTCCCGTTGAGAGCGAGATAGGCCCCTCTCACCTCAGCCGCTGGTCTGTCGGGCTCGCTCATCGCCTGGGGGCCTTCCGGCTGCGCCTGTAAACCGTGCTCACTTGACCCATCATGACGTTCCACGAGTCAAGTAGTAGGTCCTCATTGTACGGCTTTTGGCCGGCTTGAGCTACGACCGTCATGCACGATCTTCGGGCGGTTTCGTCGTCCAGTCGTAGGCCAAGCAGGTACAACTTTCGGCGTGGCCTGCTTTCGGCCGTGCTCAGCAGAACCGCCGGTGAGTCGCCGTCGTCGAAGAGCCCCATGATCTCAGAGGCGATGTCGCGCTGTACGTCGAGATCGTGCTCACGCCGGGCCATTCGGGAGGTGATGAATGGAGCGAGCAGTCCGAAAAGTGCGCCGCCAAGGGTTCCGATCAGTGTCAGCAGCTGTGGGTACATAGCGGCATTTTAAGTAGTGCTGGCCGACCTGTGACACCTCGGCTACATTAGCGCAGCTGACCGTCGTGTTTTGCGTCGCTGATCATGCGGTCGCAAACCGCAGCAAGATCTCCAATGGAGCTCCGCACCTTGTCCAGGCGCTTCTGGACCTGCTCTGCCCGTACGCCGTGATCGGCCCAGGACGAGTTCTTGATGTTAGTGGAGTTGAGCAGTATGGGAAGAAATGCATCCAGCCCCTTTACGAACCGGGCTTCCGGCGACTTCTGATCCTCATACTCGTTCCACAACTCCACGATGCGTTTGACCGAAATCGAATTCGAGGAGCCAAGCAACTGCTCCATTGCACCGCGTTCGCGGTCATGCTGGCCGACCACATCAGACCCGAACGCAAAGGTGTCACCAACGAAGCGTTCGGCCAGATCATGCACAACGGCAATTAAGGTTGCTCTCGCCACGTCGATCGGCTCCGTGGCGAACTCGGCCAGGATTGGGACGCACAGGGCCAGGTGCCACGAGTGCTCTCCGACGCGTTCCCGGCGAGCGTTGTAGGCCAGCGGATTTTGCCGTTCGACATCTTTCAGCTTGTCGAACATCAAGACTAGCTCTGCCTCTTCCGGGAGAAGCCCCGCTGCCTGCTCACCATCGTGGTCGGTCATGTCGTAGCTCCCATGTAGACGGTCTTGGGAACAGGTACCGAGGTCGGTGCTCCCCCACACCGTCATGGCCAGTATGCAGTCTAGGCAACAGTTTTGGGAGATTTCGCACCGGCGGCCGTGTCTGGATCGGCTTGAGGTGCCATGCGGGATGGTACCCGGGGCAGGAGCGACTTCAGTGCCTGCTAAGTGTTATGCAATGACTACAGAGAGTGGCATTAGCTTTAACGGGGCAAGCGGGAGTTGCTCCATCGTTACTGGGTCGGTATGGAGTCGTCGACGCTCATGGTTCGAGCGGTGCTGCTAGACCAGGGTGACCTGCATGCCCACCTCGGTCAGGGCCCGGACCGAGGCGGGGTCGGCGGCGCCGTCGGTGATCAGCTCGTCGACGTCGCGGGCCGGGCAGATGCGGGCGAAGGTGACCTTGCCGATCTTGGAGCTGTCGGCGACCAGGACCGCGCGCTGGGCGTGGCGAAGCATGACCTGGTTGGTGTGGGCCTCGACTTCCTCGTGGGTGGTGCACCCGGCCGATGCGTCCACCCCGTCGACCCCGATGAACGCGATGTCTAGATTCAATCCGGCCAGGCTGGCCTCGGCGATGGGGCCGGACAGCTCGTAGGTCTGGCTGCGGGCCAGGCCACCGGTCACGATCAGCTTGATGTTGGGCCGGATGCCCAGCTCGGACGCGATGTTGAGGGCGTTGGTCACGATCGTCAGCCGCGGCCGGTCGGCCAGGGCCCGGGCCACCTCGGTGGCGGTGGTCCCGCCGGTCAGCCCGACCGCCATGCCCTCGGCCACCGTGCCCGCGGCGGCGGCCGCGATCCGCCGCTTCTCGGCCGCGAACCGGACCCCCTTGTACCGCAGCGGCAACTCGTAGCTGACCGCGTGGGCGACCGCGCCGCCGTGGGTGCGCTGCAGCAACCGCTGGCGTTCCAGCGTGGCCAGGTCGCGGCGGATGGTGGCCGGTGACGCCGCCAGCTCCTTGGCCAGGCCGGTCACGTCGACGGTGCCGCCGCTGGCCAGCCGGTCCAGGATCGCGCTCAGCCGCGCCGACTTGTGCATGCCCGCCTCCTAGACACGGGC
>DASXJM010000598.1:0-2118 GCA_036497405.1 Streptosporangiaceae bacterium
GCGGGGCGTCCTTGATTACGGCCCCGGCCGCGGTCACCTCGGCCAGCTTGGCCTCGATGTCGCTCACGTGCCAGTAGTCCACCGGCCCGGTCATGCCCTGCTCGCGGCCGTTCGGCACCAGCCCGATGTGCTGCCCGCCCAGGTCGTAGCCCACGTAGTACGGCGCGTCGGCCGTGGGCGCCGCCCCGAGCAGTGCCCCGTACACCGCCTTGGCCCGGTTCAGGTCGGTCACGGGATGCAGCACGGTCTTGATGCCCTCGTTGGTCACGTCACTCATGATTGCTCCTACGCTTCAGGTTCCGGTGGTGTCCCCCGCAAAACACGCTAGAGGAGCCCGGGTGACCTGCGCTTCTCCAATCCTGATCAGTTCCCGGCCCGCTGTCGAAGGTCCTGACCGGCAGGGGCTTCCGGTCGGCTGCGAGAATGCTGCCGCTGGCTTCTTGCTGTTATCAAATAAGGATCCGCATGCGACTGCCCTCCGACCAGCAGATCCGGGCCCTGCACGAGAAGCACTCCCCTGCCCCGGCCGCGTTCCAGGTCGTCTACACCCACTGCGAGATCGTGGCCCAGGTGGCCGGGCAGCTCCTCTCCCCCAGGTCACCGCCCCTGGACGCGGACCTGGTCCGGGCGGGCGCCCTGCTGCACGACATCGGCGTCTACCGGCTGTACGGGGCCGACGGGCAGCTCGACCAGGCCAGCTACCTGCGGCACGGCGTCCTCGGCTACGACCTGCTGCGGGCGGATGGACTGCCCGAGGTGCTGTGCCGGTTCTGCTCCCGGCACACCGGCGTCGGCCTGAGCCCCGGCGACGTCCGCCGTCAGCGGCTGCCCCTGCCGCCCGGCGACTACCGGGCCGAAACCGGTGAGGAGGAGCTGGTCATGTACGCCGACAAGTTCCACAGCAAGACCGACCCGCCGGTGTTCCTCACCGCCGAAACCTACGCCGCTCAGGTGCGGCGGTTCGGGGCCGGGAAGGAGGCCGCGTTCGCCGCCCTGCGGGCCCGCTTCGGCGAGCCCGACCTGACCCCGCTCGCCGCCGCCTACGGCTACGGCTTCGCCCCACCCGCCTGACCGGCGCTGACCAGGCGCGCTTGACGGGAGCGCGGCCGGTGGCCAGATTGGCCGGGACAGAAGGGACCCAGACCATGGCCAGGACGTACCGGCTCGGCCACGGCCGGCGGGCGGTCAACGCGGTGATGGCGGCGCTGATCCGGGCCGGCGCCGGTGGCTCGGCGAACTACCTGCTGACCACGATCGGCCGCCGGACCGGTCAGTCGCGAACCACCCCCGTCACCGTGATCAAGCAGGCGGGCGAGCGCTGGCTGGTCTCCCCCTACGGCACCGTGGGCTGGGTGTACAACGTCCGGGCCCATCCGCAGATCACCTTGCGGCGCGGCCACCAGACCGATGTGGCCCAAGCCGAAGAGGTGCCGCCGGAGGTGGCCGGCCCTGTCCTCAAGCAGTACCTCGGCCAGGTCCGGGTCACCGCACCGTACTTCGACGCCCGGGCCCAGGACCCGGTCGCGGAGTTCGTGAAGGAGGCCCGGCAGCACCCGGTGTTCCGCTTGGACGACACCCCGCCCGCGGCCTGAGGCCAACCCGCACCCTTCAGTCGGTCCCGGCCTCCATGGCGGCCCGGTCGAGGAGCTCGTCCTCGCCGACGCCGTTGCCGCCGGAGGCAATGGCGGCGGCACCGCCGGAATCCATGGCGCCGATCAGCCCAGTGGAGGCGGCCTGGGCCGCCCCGATGAGGGCCGGGTGGCCGCTGCCGACCATGCCCAGCCCGGCGTACTGCTCGAGCCGGGACCGGGAGTCGGCGATGTCCAGGTTGCGCATGGTCAGCTGGCCGATGCGGTCCGACGGACCGAACGCCGCGTCCTCGACCCGCTCCATGGACAGCTTGTCCGGGTGGTAGCTGAACACCGCTCCGGTGGTGTCCAGCACCGAGTAGTCCTCACCACGTCGCAGCCGCAGCGAGACCTCACCGGTGATGGCGGTGCCGACCCAGCGCTGCAGCGACTCACGCAGCATCAGCGCCTGCGGGTCGAGCCAGCGGCCCTCGTAGAGCAGGCGGCCCAGCCGGCGGCCTTCGTTGTGGTAGCTGGCCAGGGTGTCCTC
>DASXJM010000599.1:0-3401 GCA_036497405.1 Streptosporangiaceae bacterium
GAGGCGGTCAACGCCACCCACAAGGCGTTCGACCTGGACGCCGGTGAGGTCGAGGCCGTGGTGTACGGGGGGACCGGGCGGTGACCGCGAAGCCGACCCTGGCCGTGGTGGGGGCGACCGGTGCCGTGGGCACGGTCATGCTCGACCTGCTGTCCACCCGGGCCGACGTCTGGGGCGAGATCCGGCTGGTCGCGTCCCCACGATCGGCCGGCCGCACGCTGCGCGTGCGCGGCGAGGAGATCGAGGTCATCCCGCTGGCCGAGGACGTCTTCGACGGCGTGGACGTGGCCATGTTCGACGTGCCCGACGAGGTGTCCGGGCAGTGGGCCCCGGTGGCCGCGGCCCACGGCGCGGTGGCGGTGGACAACTCGGGCTCGTTCCGGATGGATCCCGACGTCCCGCTGGTCGTGCCCGAGGTCAACCCGGCCGACGCGGCCAAGCGGCCCAAGGGCGTCATCGCCAACCCGAACTGCACCACCCTGTCGCTGATCGTGGCCGTGGCCGCGCTGCACCGGCAGTTCGGTCTGCAGGAGATGTCGGTGGCGTCCTACCAGGCGGCCTCGGGAGCTGGCCAGTCCGGCATCGACACCCTGTACACCCAGCTGGACAAGGTGGGTGGCACCCGGGCCCTGGGTCAGCGGGCCGGCGACATCCGGGCCGCCGTCGGTGACCTCGGCCCGTTCCCGGCCCCGCTGGCCATGAACGTGGTGCCCTGGGCCGGCTCGCTCAAGGACGACGGCTGGTCGTCCGAGGAACTGAAGATCCGCAACGAGTCCCGCAAGATCCTGGGCCTGCCCGGCCTGCGGGTGTCGGCCACCTGTGTCCGGGTGCCGGTGATCACCACGCACTCCGTGGCCGTGCACGCGGTGTTCGGCCAGGAGGTCGAGCGGGCCGAGGCCCAGCGGGTGCTGAGCGAGGCGCCGGGCGTGGTCCTCACCGACGACCCCGAGCGCGGCGAGTTCCCGACCCCGGCCGATGCGGTCGGCACCGACCCGACCTGGGTCGGCCGGGTGCGCCGCTCGCTGGACGACCCCAACGCGCTGGACCTGTTCGTCTGCGGCGACAACCTGCGCAAGGGTGCCGCGCTGAATACGGCGCAGATCGCCGAACTGGTGGCCACGGAGTTCGCCGCCTCCTGAGAACCTGAGCCGGCGGCCCGGGGTTGAGACCCGGGCCGCCCGCTGGTTTCAGGGCTTGTTCAGCCTGCGTTCAGGGTCGTTGAGTGGGCACTCATTCTGCCTGGGTAAACGCAAAATCGCCGGATATGCGATGGTCTGTGCCGTATAACGGATCCGGGCGGGGGATACGGCAGAGGAGGAGCGTGTCCCCATTCTGGAGTTGGTGCTACGCGGTCGTGGCCCGGGTGCCCGCCGGTGGCCGGCCTGCTGGTGACGGTGCCCCGCAGGCGGTCGTATCGGCCCGGGTCGGCGCGCTGATCGGACCGGGTCCGGGGTGACCCGTGACCGCGATATCGGCCTACACCGGTCAGGTCGGCTCAGCAGGCGAATCGGACGATTTCACAGAAATTTTATATATCGATTCGTGCCCAAGCTGTGATCAATCCTGCTACGGTATCCCTTCGAATGGCAAAACTGTCTTAACCCAGGCTTTTCGTGCCAGTGCATAACCGAAAGAATCGTGCGTTGCTCTCAGGCTTCCCCGGATCGTCATCGCCTTCAGGAGGCATGTCGTGACAACGACCCGCACTCGCTCGCGGGACCGTAGGGACTCACGTTCCTCGGCCGCGCGGGAGGGGGCAGAACGCAGGCCGGCTGTCCTGGCGTCCGCAGGCGTCGTCATTGTGCTGCTGGCATTTGGCCTGGCGGTCACGTCGGCCGGTCATGTCGTGCTAGCCGCGTCCGACCATTTCCTGCTCAAGTACAGCGGAGTATTCGCACTTCTAGCCCTTACCGGTTCGGTCTGCATGGGGGTCGTGGCGGCCGACCGGATCGTGATGACGCCTGGGCACCGGGTGCTGGCTCAGGCCGTCCACCGTGCGGTTTCGTTCGGTGCGCTGGCGTTCCTCATCATCCACATCGTGCTCGAGATAACCGCTCCGCATCTTGAGGAATCGCAAACACAGCACGTGCACATCCTGGATGCGTTCATTCCTTTCCTGTCCCAGTACCGCACTTTTTACATGGCCGAAGGAACAATTGCTTCGGACATTATTGTGCTGCTGGTTATTACCGGCATTATCCGTCGGCGTTTTACGGCAGGCGGCCACGCCTGGAAATGGCGCGTTATCCATTACTCGTCCTACGCGGCCCTGATCCTCGGTGTGCTGCACGGCCTGCTGGCCGGCCGCAAGGCGATCGGCTCGTTCGTGTACTGGAGCTACGGCATCGTCATCCTGCTGGTGGCGCTGGCGGTCCTGGTCCGGATTCTGGCCAACTCGCTGAGTTCCCGGGAAGTGGTGAAGGGCGCCTCGCCGCACACGGACCCGAGTCGCGGCGGCGGGGACTCCATGTCGACCCGGGCCGCCGCGCTCGGCCTGATGGGTCAGCTCACGGGGACCATGCCGATGGCCGGGGCCAACCGGGCCGTCGCCGGTGCGGGCCTGGGCGCACCCGGCCCGATCGGACTGGACTCGGCCGGGCTCGGTGTGGCCGGGGCGCTGACCGCGCCGCTGGCCGGTGCCCCGTGGCCCCGGGCCGAGCCGCCGGCCGTACGGGCGATCGCGGCCGCGCCCAGTGCCGCCCCGGCCCGTCCTGGTCCCGGCGGCCCTGGTGGCCCGCGCGCCGCGGGCGGGCCCGGCGCCGATGGCCGTCCGCCCCGCTACGAGCCGGGCTACGTGGGCCCGCCGCGCTACGAGGGTGCCCCGGCCCCTCAGCCCGGCCGGGGCACCGGCCCGCAGCCGGTCTACGACACCGGGGCCCAGCCCGGCTACCGCGCCGACCCTTACGACCGCCGGGGTACCGGCCCGCAGCCGGCCATCGCGCCCGGCCCGCGCCGCCCGGACCCGTCCGGGCGGCCGCCCAACTCCGGTCCCGGCACCGGCCCGATTCCCCGCGTGGGCACGGGCCCGATTCCCCGCGTGGGCACCGGCCCGATCCCGCGCGTCGGCCCGGGTCCGGCTCCGCAGCCGGGCACCGGTCCGTTCCCGCGGCCGGGCACCGGCCCGATCCCGCAGGCCGGTACCGGCCCCCTGCCCCGGGTGGGCGGCGGTCCCGGTCCGAACCGGGGACCGGGCACCGGTCCGTTCCCGCGGCCGGGCACGGGTCCGATCCCGCGCGTGGGCCCGGGCCCGCAGCCGGGGTACCCGAACCAGGCCGGCGGTTACGCCCCCCGGCCGCCGGCGCCGGCCGGTCCGCCCCCGGGCTACCCGGCCGGCCCGGACAACTACCAACGCCAGGACCCGTACCGCCGGGAGCCCTACCGCCCGGACGGCTACGACCAGC
>DASXJM010000600.1:0-1927 GCA_036497405.1 Streptosporangiaceae bacterium
CTCGAGCTCGGCGTGGGCAACGGCAACCAGGCCCGCACCTGGCTGGACGAGTTCCTCCAGCTCGACCGCAGGCACGGGCGCGAGTACTACCACCGGCTCCGCTACCTGATGGGCGACTACTCCCCGCACGTCCTCGACCGCGCCAGGCAGGCCGTGGCCCACCACGCCGAACGGGTCAGCGCGCTGGTGGTGGAGGCCACCCGGCCGTCCGTCACCCTCGGCTTCCTGGCCGGCAAGGCCTTCCTCGCCTACATCTCCAACGTCTACGACAACCTCCCCACCGACGAGCTGGCCTGCATTCACGGGCGCACCTACCAGGTCGAGACGCAGGCCTTCCTGACCGACGACGACGCGGGCCAGATCGCGGACCGATTCGGTGCCACAAAAGACGAGCTGGCCAAGCTCATCGACCGGCTGCTGCGTATCGGTCCCGAGCTGCTCAGCGAGTCCTCGCCCGGCCAGTTCCCCGACCCGGGCCAGGCGGTCGAGTTCTGGCGCGCCACCTGGGAGGCGCTCAGGCTCCGCGAACGCTACGTCCCGCTGGAGGGCCTGGACAGGTACCAGATCACCCCCTCGCTGACCGGCGAGATCCTCAGGCCGCTGATCGAAGGGCAGGGTGACGTGCGGATGCACGTCAGCAACGGGGCGCTCGGCAGCTTCACCGGGACGCTGCCGCTGCTGCACCCGTTCGGCCGGATCCAGTGCCACGACCTGTTCCTGACCGGCAGCCAGCAGTACCGGACCGGGTTCTACGGTCCGGGTAAATACGACGGGTCCGTGGTCAACTGGGTGAACGGCCCGCTGCTCCAGCTGATCGCGAGCCGCCGCGGGTTCGGGGTCGAGTTCACGCCGTTCCGGCAGCGGCCAGGCTCCAACATCACCACGCTGACCGCCCAGGCCAGGGACTAAGGGACTGAGAGCCATGGAGCCGATGACCACCGTGCTGCTGCCGACGACCGTGGTGGGCTCCTACTCCGTGCCGGAGTGGCTGGAGCGGCTGAAGACCGAGTACTACCAGCGCCGGATCAGCGCGCAGCACCTGGCCGAGATCCACGAGGTGGCTATCAAGGCGGCGGTCAAGGACCAGGAGCTGGCCGACATCGACATCGTGTCCGACGGCGAGCTGCGCCGGGACAACGACGTGGACTACTTCCTGGCCCGGATCCCCGGGGTGAACATCCCGCAGCGGGCCAAGACCGACTACTTCGACTACTACGACGCCGAAGTCACCCGCCCGCTGCCCGAACTTCCCGAAGAACCGGGTCCCGGCCTGGCCCTGGCCGACGACTTCCGCTTCACCCGGCAGCTGACGAACAAGCCGATCAAGTTCTCCTTCACCGGGCCGTTCTCGCTGTCCCGGCGGATCCGCGACGACGCGTACTCCGAGCCGGGCGACCTGGTCCGCGCGCTGGCCCGCCGGCTCAACGCCGAAGCCCGCGAGCTGGCCAAGGCCGGGGCCGAACTCCTCCAGATCGACGAGCCGTTCCTGGCCGGCTACCCGGATCAGGTCGAGCTGGCGATCGAGGCGGTGAACATCGTCACCGAGGGCGTAACCGCCTCCTGGGCGCTGCACGTGTGCTACGGCAACCGCTACGCGCGGCCGTCCTGGGAGGGGCACTACGACTTTCTGTTCCCAGCGGTCAAGGCCGCCCGGGTGGATCAGGTCGTCCTGGAGTTCGCCCGCAAGGGCCTGGACGACCTGCGGCTGATCCGGCAGCACGGCTGGGACAAGTGGCTCGGCCTGGGGGTCATCGACGTCAAGAACCCCGAGGTCGAGGCGGCCGAACTGGTCGCGTCCCGGATCAGGCGCGCGCTGGAGTACGTCCCGGCCGAACGCCTGATGATCAACCCCGATTGCGGGCTGCGCCACCTCGCGCCCGACGTGGCCCGGCAGAAGCTGCGCGCCATGGTGGCGGGCGTCGCCCTG